>JBDRTM010000108.1:0-6000 GCA_043824065.1 Planctomycetota bacterium
GTGTGCATAGCACACTAATTTGTGTTAAAGTAAGTAGATTCCCGCTTGCGCGGGACTGACAATTGTTGAAGTGTGTGGTTGGTTTTGATAGATCCCTCGGCTTCGCTCGGGACGACGTCTGTGAAATCTGTGATTAAGAAAACTCCCTGGTATATTGGCGGTCTGCATTTTGAATGTTAAAAGTAAGGCGGTTGCTATAGCAGGCGGATTTTTGTATAATTAAAGTAATCAGACAGAATGCTCAGGACTACATTATGGAAATAGAACCAGTAATTAAAGAATTCAAACAGCAGATATCCGAGCTTTACGGGCAGCGGCTTAAGAAGGTTGTGCTCTACGGCTCTTATGCAAGGGGTCAGGCCAATGATGAACATTCGGACATCGATCTTGCTGTTGTGCTGGCAGGGGCGGTTGATCCCTGCGAAGAGATTGACCGAATGGCTGATATATTTACAGATTTGAATCTTGAGCATAATGTTCTGATAGCGGTATATCCGGTCTCCGAGAGTAATTTCGAGAAAGTCGAAAGTCCCTTGCTTATAAATGTCCGTAAGGAAGGTATAACCGTATGAGCCAGATTCAAGCGCTTATTGAAAAAGCCCGCAGATATTTGAGAAGTGCCGAGTTATTGATTCATGACGGTGATTATGACTCTGCTGTTTCGCGGTCATATTATGCGATGTTTTATTCGGCCCAAGCAGCGCTGCTTAAAAAGAAAATGACTTTTACTTCGCACAAAGCTGTTATTTCTGCTTTTGGTCAGTATTTTGTGAAAACAGGGATTTTTGATAAACGGCTGGGTAGAGACCTGAATATAATTTTTGGTGAGAGACAATTGGGTGACTACGAGTCTAACTTTTCAATATCAGAAGATAATGCCCGCCATGCATTTGAAAGTGCCCGAGGTTTTGTCGACCAAGTTGCAGAGTGGCTGAAATCAGATTTGTCGGATGATTGATGGTGATAGTATGCCCTGGTATGTGGGGGGATTGCATTTTGAGTGCAGGCAGTGCGGGCGGTGCTGCTCCGGGCCGAGCGAAGGCTATATCTGGGTTACTAAGCCGGAGATTGAGTTCATCGCGGATTTTCTGAAAATATCTGTGGGGCGGTTGCGACAAGAGTGCTTGAAGCGCGTCGGTCTGCGAACAACGATTATCGAACACCCCGGCACCAAAGATTGCATACTCTTGAACCACGGATTGCGCGGATTACACGGAAGCCAAAAAAGATGTATTATTTACCCTGTTCGCCCGAGCCAGTGCAGGACCTGGCCCTTTTGGCCTGAGAATTTAGCCGACCCCAATGCCTGGAACAAAGCCGCTCAAAAATGCCCCGGCATCAACCACGGCAGGCTCTATACCCACGACGAAATAGAAAAAATCAGAAGGAACAAAAAATGGTGGCAGGATGCGGAACGACCGACCGGCTCCTAAAACGTTGAGCAAAATTATTTGTGTGCTATTGTTGTCATTCTGAACGAAAGAAGCTTGCCCTGAATTAGCCGTAGCCCTGAGCGAAGTCGAAGGGGTAGCCGAAGGGTGAAGAATCTCATCGTTACGGGGGCAAAGAGACCCTTCGCTTCGCTCAGGGTGACATACGAGGTTTTGTAGATGTTGTTACAAAAAGTAGCTGAAATCTACAACTGGCTGGACACCCAGATTCGCGATAACAATAAACTAACCGGTCGATGCAACGCTTGTGGTAAATGTTGTGAATTTGCCGGCCCTGCCCTCAACCAGGGTCCTGCCCTTGCCGCCGAGCAGGGGCCTGCCCCTGGCCTTGAGCAGGGGTTCGATCACCGTTTATTTGTTACCCCGCCGGAATTGATGTATCTAACTGCAAATCTCGGCGCCGAGAACATCAAGTCAATGCCGATAAATCGATGCCCTTACAACATCGACGGCAAGTGCACGGTATATGAATATCGTTTCGCGAGTTGTAGAATCTTTTATTGCAAAGCCGATGTGGATTTCCAAGGCGAATTGAGCGAATCAGCCCTGGAGAAACTTAAATCCCTCTGTGTAGAATTCCAAATTCCCTATCGTTATACCGACCTGGCCGCCGCATTAAACAGTCTTGCAGACGCCTAATACAACATTCCATAAATTCTGCGACTATACAGTCATTTCGACTGGAGCGATGCGTAGCATCGCGGAGCGGAGAAATCTATTTTTAAATAGATTCCTCGGCTCCGTGCCCCGAGAAATCGGGGCACTGCGCTCGGAATGACGTTCTGAAATCCAATTATAAAAAACTTGTACAAGGCTTTTAATATTTATCAATCGGCAGCGGGATATTGTCCTGCGGGTCCCGCAAATTGATGTATTTTGCTTCGCCTGACAGTGTGCCGTACTCTTTGTAATAGCCGTAAAGCTTCGCCAATTTCTGCTCATCGGTAGATTCCAGATACCGCTGCCATTTGCCCACTTCAGCTCCCCATATAATCTGGGTATTGTCTTTGGCATACATAACAATATGCGGGTGCTGAGTATTTTCTCTGCCGTTGAAATTGCTCACATCGACCCTGTCGATTTCATAGAGCAGCGGCTTATCCGGCGTAACAAGCTTGTCCATCTGTTCGAGCCGCTTTATTATTTCTATGGCCGCCGCGAGGCCATCGCGCTGCCAGACTTCACCTAATGGCGGCGTTCTTGTTATCAGCGGCAGTCCCGTTATCTTGACTATGGGCAGATGCGGCATCTGAACAAAATCGAGCACCACCTGCTCGGCGTCCACGTAAAATCTGCTCAGGCCTGACTTGACCAGAGCTACAGGTCTTCGCCACCGTCCTTCGATGCGGAACCCATCATGCGTTCTCTGCACTGTTACCTCATCCAGCCAAACAACCTCTCTGGCGATATTCTGCTGCAGCGGGCCGGCGGCATTTTCATCAAGCCTTAAATCCTCGCCATCACCTCTTGCCACAGCCAGAACCTTTTCTTTGAGCCGGCTATTCACCCAGGCTGGGACATCCGCTAATTCCAGACGGATTGTCTGCTCCGAAACGGGGGAAGTTTCTTTTACGTATCTTTCTAAGAAGGAAAAGCCGACCACAATCCCCACCACAATGCAGGCTGCTACGAACGTAAAAATACAGGCCACTGCCAATATTTTTAAGATTCTTATCAAACTCGGACCGACTCGGCTGGCTTGTCTTTTCTTCTTTCTTCTCGTGCTACGCAGCGAGCTACGCTTAAATGATATTCTTTTCGTCTTGCTTTTTTTTCTTTTCCTTCTCGCTGCCATAATCTCGTATCAGAAAATTAGAAAGTGCCTAAAGTGAACTAAAGTGAGCTAAAGCTGCCCAGTTGTAGAAGCTTGTTTGTCGGTGTCGAAGCTGGTATCGGACTGGAAGCTCGACGCTGGATGCTCGAGGAAAAGCGACCCAGCAACGCTGGGTTCCAATTGAAACCCGCCGTGGGCGGGTCAAGCGTCTATGACAAGCATCGATACGAGCATCGACAACGTTACACGAAAACTGCATTTTAGGCACTCCAAACTTTAGGCACTTTAGCTCACTTGCTTTGTATCTTCCAGCAGTTTTCTCACAAAGTCCAGGAACTGGGCTGCGTAAGCGCCGTTGGCAACTTTGTGGTCCACGGACAGGGTCATATTCATTAACTTTCGCACCATAATATTTGGTTCCCGCAAGGCGGGGTCCCTGCCGTTGTCCGGCACGCAGGTATCGGTTATCCGGCCGATGCCAAGAATACTGCATTGGCCGGGGACTACAATCGGAATAAAAGAGTCTATCCCAGCAGCACCGAGGTTGCTTACAGTGATACAGCCGCCTTCTAAATCGGTGGGGGCCAGTTTATTGCTGCGTGCCCTTTCAACCAGTGCCTGACTGTCACGTGCAATCTTCTTGACGTCCTTTTTGTTTACGTCTTTGAGAATCGGCGCGACCAGACCGTCCGGAACGGATATAGCAAGGCCGATATGGATGCTTGAAGCCAGCTTGATGGACTGGCCTTCCAATTGGCCTGTCATAATCGGATATTTCTCCAAACCCGTTGCGACGGCCTTGATAATAAAATCATTGTAGGAGATTTTCACATCACTTGTTTCGTTCAGCTTTGCCCGCAGTTTGACCATATCGGTAACATCGGCCTTTACAGTCAGATAGAAACAGGGTATCTCGCGTTTGGATTTTAGCATTCTCTCTGCGGTTATTTTCTGCAATCTATTAAGCGGTACCGTCGCACCGAGTTTTACCTCTGCCCCCGCTGCTTCGGCGGGTTTAGCTGATTTCGAGGCGGCGGCCTCTCTGACATCCTGCTCGGTAATTTTGCCGGCAGGGCCGGTGCCGGTAACTGCTGCCAGGTCCACGCCAAGCTCATTAGCCAGTTTTTTTGCCCGCGGTGAGGCCATTACTCTACCTGCAGGCGCGGCCGGCTGCGGCTCGGCCTTAGCCGGTTCAACAGGGGCGGCCTTCTCAACAGGAGCAGCTTGCGGTGCGGCGGCGGGTGCCCCGCCCTTGAGGGAATCGACAAAGCTTTGCGGCACTTCTTCGTCCTTATCGCCGAGGACCAAAAGCGGCGCCCCGACGGTGAGTGTTTCATCGACCTCAACGAGAATATACTTTACAAAACCGTCGGCGGGTGATTCCATTTCGAGAGTCGCCTTGTCGGTCTCTATCTCAAAAATAACATCACCTTTTTTGACCTCGTCGCCGACCTTGATCAAACAATTAACAATGGTTCCTTCTTCCATTGTCTGGCCAAGCTGAGGTAATCTTACTTCTTTCGCCATTTATTCAGTCCTCATTTATATTTCCGTATTTCAGCATTTGTCATCCTGAGCGTTAGCGAAGGATCTGGCCTGCGAAAATGAGATTCTTCGCGGAGCCTGTCCTTGAGCGCAGCGAAGGGCTCAGAATGACAGGAGAAGACATCTTTTTTTATACAATTGCCTTAACCGCTTCTACGATTTTTTCAACGCTGGGGATACTTGCCATTTCCAACGGCTCGCTCATCGGCGGCGGGACGTCGGCAGCCGCCAGATTGACCGGCGCGGCATCAAGATAATCGAAGCCGTGTGAGCCGTCGCTGAACTCGTATTCCATAAACCGGCCGGCTATTTCTCTGCCCGCGCCGCAGGTGCAGAAGCCCTCGCTGACGGTGATTAGTCGGCCGGTCTTGCGAACCGATTCGGCTACCGTATCCATATCCATCGGCTTCAGTGTCCGTATGTCGATTACCTCGGCGTCGATACCGTGCTCGGCAGCCAAAACTTCTGCCGCTTCCAGCGACCACATCGCCATTCTGCTGTAGCTGACAATAGTTGCGTCGCTGCCGGGTTTTTTGATATCCGCCACGCCGAGCGGGATTATGTAATCGTCCTGCGGTACCGCACCGAGCTGGCCGTATGTTGCCTTGTGCTCGATAAAGACCACCGGGTTGTCGCTGCGGATGGCGGCTTTGAGCAGACCCTTTGCGTCATAAGGCGTCGAGGGCATTACCACGTAAAGACCCGGGGGATGCATAAGCCAGGCCTCGAGCGATTCTGAATGGTGGGCGGCGATACATCTTCCAACCCCGCCTTCGGTTCGCAGGACCATTGGGACTTTGGCTTTGCCGCCGAACATATAGCGGTTATAAGCGCCGACGTGAACGAGCTGGTCCATCGCTATCGTAACAAAATCTACGTACATAATTTCAGCCACCGGCCTCATGCCCCGAAGGGCCGCACCGACCGCAGCACCAGCAATGGCTGCTTCGGATATTGCGGTATCAATAACTCTGCCTGTACCGAATTCGGCCAACAGCCCGCGAGTCGCCTGATACGCGCCGCCGTACAGACCGACGTCTTCGCCCATCACGATAACGTTTTTGTCCCGTTTAAGCTCCTCGGCCTGAGCGGCGGAGACCGCCTGGCCGATGGTCATAATGTCCATATCGAATTTGGATTTGATTTCGGCTCTGGCCTGCTCAGTGGCCTCCTTTTTTGTTTTTGCGGTGGATGAAGCAAGGGCGGCCTGGAAGGCGGCGGTCGCTTCGG
>JBDRTM010000109.1:0-2767 GCA_043824065.1 Planctomycetota bacterium
GTGACCTTTGGAGCTCCATTCGAAGTGTCTCTGGCAAATGGAGACGTTGGTGACAGGCTGGAGGTAGTCTCTCGTATAACCGAATGGCTGTTCCAAGCTGATGGCCGCCTGCCTTATCCGTATGGCGGCGGGCCTTTCCCGCTTGATTATACGTACGTGCTCCGCGGTGCCGGCCTTGACAATGGTATAACCGATGGCAGGGCCTGGGTCCTTGAAAATCTACTGGATGCAGCTCCTTTTTATGAGGAAGCAGGTCAGGCACTTGAACCGCTAACCTTAGGATTGGCAGGCTGTCCTGTTCTGGTTGCTGCAGTGTCCGTGGAGCTTGGAGTTCCGGGAGACACTATTCAAGTGTCCCTGGCAAATTCTTTCGCCCTCAACACAAATATCCAGCCGTGCGAGAGCTGCGCAAGGCTCCTTAACGCTGCTACAATTTTGAGGGATGAAAACGGGTCCGGAATGGCTGCTTTGAATCAGGTATTTAACACGTTGGCACCGGCTGGTGCACCGTTCACGCCGGAAATGGCTACCTCGATTGCTACAGCATTCGCAGGACGCGTCAACGATGGCACCCAGTACGCTACAGCTATAGAATACATCGATGCTTTCGTTCGATATTTAGCTGTTCTGGACACTGAAATGGGTTCACCGGTAGCTGATGGTGATTCTATCGCCTTTGTTATGGGAAAATACGGTACAGGCATAACGGATAGCGAAAACAGCAACATCGCCGCATTTGTTGCAACACGTTTGGAGAGTGGTAACACTTTCGGCGAATAATAAGGTGAATTAGAAGCAACAGGATTATTGATTGTTTTGACAAATAGGCCCGCCCCCAAAAGGGGCGGGCTTATTTTTTACAGTCTATCTTGAGGGTGGTAATTTAACTATCTCAAACTGACCGGTTTTTACTGTCATGCTGAGCCCTTCGCTGCGCTCAAGGATAAACTCCGCGAAGCATCTGGCCTATGAATGAGGATAATCCCGATAAATCGGGACTTGTGCAGGAAGAGATTCTTCACTTCGGTCAGGATGACAAATTGACTTATGTTATTATCAATAAAAGGTTTATAATTAATATTCAACCCAAATCGGTCAGTTTGAGTAACTATTTACTGTTGCGGAAAACGAAAATCGACAATGTCACCCCTGCCCCTGCTTCCGCAGGGGTAAACTTGTCCCCGCGAAAGCGGGGAGCAGGGGTCCAGAGCGAAAAACTGGATTCCCGCTTTCGCGGGAATGACAAATATGGATACATACGCTTCTAACAGGCGTACTGTTTCCGCAACAGATACTAACCACCTACGGCCTTTGCGACCGGGCCGGAAGTGGTCTGGCTGCTGGCGCGGATTTCCTCTACACGTCGTTCGAGCTTTGCGTATATGGCCAGGTTGCCGGTTTTTCTAACTGCGGACAGCGCCTTTTCAATCAATTTCTCTGAACGGACGTAGTTGCCCTTTGCCTGACACACTCTTGCTTTGGTCAACCAGCTCGGAGCTATAAGGTGGTTGTCAGGGCCGTAAATTTTTTCTTGTTTTGCTACTGTACGGTCAATCAGCTCTTCCGCTTCATCGTACCTTCCCTGTAGCGTATATAGTCTTGCTACACTACCAAGGACGTTTGCCGTGTAAAGGTGGTCTGGCCCGTAACTGCTGTTGATTAAGGTCATTACCCTGTGATAGTAACTTTCGGCTTCTTTGAAATCACGCTTTGCAACGAGAAGCCCGGCAATATCCACCCAGAATGGGAGCAATGCCTTGTCATTTTCAGTATGACTGTCGAGCATAATAGCCATTGCTTCGTCCAAAGCGGACTTGGCTTTGTCATACTTGCCCTGCTCCTGGTAGATTGAACCTAAAGTTCTGAATGTGTAAGCCACGTAAGGATGCTTTTCATAAAGAGCCTTTTTCTGTAGTTCAAGACCCAGCTTGCACATTTTTTCAGCATCGAGCAGCTTGTTTTGATTCTTATAAAGTGTCGCCAAATCAATCAGACACATGGCAAGCTCGGAATCGGACTCGCAATTTTTTTGTGCCAGAGTCAATGCCCGCTCTGCCAGCGGTTGTGCCTTTGAGTATTCTCCATAGGCCATATATACTCTTGCCATTGCTCTGAGTGTCTTGCCCGAAGGACTTTTTCTGGCTTGCTGTGGTTCTCCACCGGCCGCGCTCCCTATAAGCAGCCCTAAACAGCTAAATGCGAGCACAAGGAAACGAGTTTTGCCTTTCCCGTAAGGGATATGCCGTAAGGCATCCTGTGGACTGCGTACAAAAGCTGTACAATTTGCTTGGTTCTTGTAGGTCATTTAAGATGCCCCCATTTCTGCCCCCAATTTCACGGTTATCATGGTTATTGGATACTTAAAGCATAATAACCAATCCCGGCAACGACAAATTACACAGACGTCTTTTTTGCAATAAAATACTCGAAGGTCTGAAGAGTCTGGCTCATATTCCCTGTTTACTCAAACTGCCCGTTTTGGTCGCGAAAATAGCTATAAATAATTTATTAACAATAACAAAACACGATTTGTCATTCCTTACACTTCGCTCAAGGACAAGTCTGAGCGGAACGAAGTGGAGCGAAGAATCTCATGCCCACATAATGCGATTATTCTTCGCTAAGGCCAGATGCTTCGCTTCGCTCAGCATGACAGCTTGAAACCGGTCAGTTTTAGTACTTAAGATAAATAACGATGCCGGTCAGAATCAAGATAACAGCTACGCATACGCTCAAAGCAGTTATAAATACCCAGACAAAGCGTTTA
>JBDRTM010000110.1:0-2518 GCA_043824065.1 Planctomycetota bacterium
GGCATGATTTTGTCGAGATTGTTAAGAACATACTGACAAAGTCTGGCATTGATCCTAAACAAATTCTAGGAATAGGGACAAGTGGCATTGGTTCATGCGTGCTGCCAATTGATGCGCAGGGTCGGCCTTTGCGTCCAGCAATTCTTTACGGCATTGATACGCGTGCCACCAAAGAGATTGAGTACTTGGAGAATGTCCTAAGGAAGCATAAGATCTTTCGGAAAAACGAAACGCAGTTGACCTCGCAAGCATCTGGTCCAAAAATTCTATGGATCCGAAATAACGAGCCAGCCATATATGAAAAAACCAGGTGGTTCCTCACTAGCCAGGCCTACTTAGTATACAAAGTTACAGGTGTAGTAAGCATTGATATTTACACCGCAAGTGGCTATGCGCCACTTTTTAATGCCTACAATTTCCGTTGGCGTGAGGATATTGCTCCATACATTACCCCCACTGATCGCTTGCCAAAAGCATACTGGAGCTGTGAGATAGTTGGCAAGGTCACTGCTAAGGCAGCAAGGGAGACAGGCTTAACTAAAGGTACACCAGTCATTGCTGGCACGACAGATGCCGCAGCCGAAGCCCTTAGTGCAGGTGTGTCAGAATTTGGTGATATGATGCTCATGTTTGGAAGCAGTATATTTTTTATTATGAAGACTATGGAATTGGTTAAAACCAAACATTTTTGGAGTTCTAATTTTCTTGAAAAAGACACCTATGCTTTCTCGGGTGGCATGTCTACATCGGGAAGTCTGACTAAATGGTTTCGCGATCAGTTTGCCCAACTTGAAGTGGAGAGTGAGAAATCCGGAGGTGAAAATGCTTATGATGCATTAGATAAGATAGCAGCTAAATCTACAATTGGCGCAAAAGGGTTAATAGTGTTACCTTACTTTGAAGGCGAAAGAACTCCTTTACATGACCCTAAAGCTAAAGGTATGCTTTTTGGTTTGCGTTTGAAACATACACGTGAGGATATTTACCGTGCCATATTGGAAGGCGTAGGATTTGGTATTCGTCATAACTTTGAGGTTATGAACGAAGAAGGAATAAAATCTAATCGTACCCTTGCCGTAGGGGGGGGAACTAAAAATACTATATGGATGCAAATGATTTCTGATATTGCTAATGTCGAGCTGACTATTCCCGAACAACAAATCGGCGCAAGTTATGGTGATGCCTTCATGGCTGGTGTGGGAGTTGGTCTATTCAAAAGTATTAATGAGATAAACCGATGGGTGAAAATTAAACGAATTGTTAAACCGTCTCCAAAGGCACATAAAAAATATGCTTTAAATTATAAGATTTTTCGTGATCTTTATAAGGCGAACAAATCTCTCATGCATGAGCTTTCTGATTCTTTAATGAATCAAAGTATTTAAATTATACCCATTAGAAGAGGTGATAAAATGAAAAAGTATTGGATAGAAGAAATGTTTGGCTGCAGAAAACCTATCATAGCTATGTGTCATTTAAACGCGCTACCAGGTGACCCTCGCTTTAATAAGAAAGAAGGAATGGGAAAAGTCATTAGCTGGGCACGCAAGGATTTAATGGCGCTACAGAACGGCGGAGTCGACGCCGTAATGTTCTCTAATGAGTTTAGCCTGCCTTACCAAACGTCTGTGGAAACAGTCACCGTGGCATCAATGGCGCGTGTGTTAGGTGAACTAATGTTGGATATAAGGGTACCATTCGGAGTAAATGTACTTTGGGATCCAATTGCCTCGCTTGATCTGGCAGTAGCTACAGGCGCCAAGTTTGTACGCGAAATCTTTAGTGGCGTATATGCCAGTGACTTTGGTTTATGGAACACCAACTGCGGAGCTGCAGTACGTCACCAGTACACTATAGGGGCAGAAAATGTAAGACTATTATTTAATATTATACCTGAAGGAGCCCGCTACTTGGCAAATCGCGATATTATTGATATTACCAAGTCCACAGTATTCAACACCCAACCTGATGCACTATGCGTATCAGGCTTGACTGCGGGCGCACAGGTTGACGTACAGAACCTAAAAAAGATCAAGGATACTGTACCCGATACGGTGGTTTTTGTCAATACCGGGGTATGCCTTGAAAATGTAGAAGAACAGCTTAACATTGCCGACGGTGCGGTGATTGGAACTTTCTTCAAATATGATGGGGTGTTTGAGAACCATGTAGACAAAAAACGAGTAAATGTATTTATGAATAAAGTGAAGGCAATCAGAAAATAAAAGAGACTTTAATTTTTCTATATAAGTATTTACATCAATAGGAGGGCAGAATATGAGCTGTGATTTTGATATGGTCATTAAAGGAGGAGAAATATTTGATGGAATAGAAAGACATAGGGTCTATAATTAAAGAAAGGGTGTTGCGCCAGGACATTGTATCCACTCCACCTGCCAATCTGCACTGATACTTTATCTAGCATTATTGGTATCACAAATCTAATACTACTGTCAACCTCTGGTAACTGTTTTTTTAAATATCGATAAGGGGTCTGGTAATTAAGGGATGAATGTTC
>JBDRTM010000111.1:0-2178 GCA_043824065.1 Planctomycetota bacterium
TACATATAGAATGTTACACTAACTTTTTAGAAACGGCACTAGCTAAAGACTCTTTCGTTTTTCGTCTTCCGAGAGCGGTTCGTTCAGTGAGCCGGAGCGGAAGCCCTGCATGTCAACGGTTACGAACTTGAAGCCGAGGGACTTCAATTCTTTCACTATTTGTGAGCGAAGCGGCCCGGTCGTAATTTTCTCAATATCCTGCGGATTAACTTCAATGCGAACAATAGTGTCGTGATGGCGAACGCGAAATTCCACCAGCCCCTGTGTTCTTAGGAAATCTTCTGCCTGCTCGATTTGTTTGAGGCGCTGCTCGGTTACTTCCAAACCATAGCTGATTCTGGAAGCTAAGCAGGGTGACGCCGGCACATCGGCCGTAGGCAAATTCAATTGTCTGCTCAATTCGCGGATATCCTCCTTGGTCAATTTTGCATCCATTAGCGGGCAGCGAACGCCGAAGACTTCTGCGGCCCGATTGCCGGGCCGAAAATCATCCTTGTCATCAAAATTACAGCCGCAAATGACGTAATTAAAATTCTTCTCTTTGGCGATATTAGTGAGGATTCCGTAGAGATGGGATTTGCAGTGGAAACAACGGTCGGCCTTATTGGCGGCGTATTTACTGTCCTCAACCTCATCTACCTGGGTCTCCAGGACCTCGGCCCCGATAATTTTAGCGCACTGAATCGCCTGATTGTACTGGGATTTGGCCAAAGATGCGCTGATGCCTATACAGGCCAGGACGTTTTCAGCACCTAAGATATCGACAGCCGCCTTGAGAAGAAAGGTACTGTCCACACCGCCGGAGTAGGCCACAACGACCTTGCCCAGCTCCTTGATGATTGTCTGGAGCGAATTGTACTTTTCTTTTAGATTCACAAAGCCGATGGAGGGAGTCGAACCCTCAACCTCAGCTTTACGAAAGCTGTGCTCTACCATTGAGCTACATCGGCATTACCGTCGGTTATGATACTAATCATTTTCGGCTTTGTAAAGAGCGGTCATCAGCAAAATCAAAGTGGCCATTGACAAATCTCAAAGTATGCAGGGGCGGTCCGCGAACCGCCCCTACAATTTCCGATTCTGATATTTTAGGCTTGCTTCCACAGTCTGCGGAGATACTCGACGGATTTCGGGAGGACTTTTTCCGCAGGGCCGGAAAGTTTGCGGCATTCCAATTCGATGAATCCGCTGTATCCCATCTCTTTGAGCGTTTGAAAGCCGGGCGTAAAGTTCAGTGAACCGGGGCCGGGTTCGACCCGGGTATTTTCAGCAACGTGCACGTGCTTAATCCACCTGCCGGCTTTGGAGAGCGATTGCGGGATGCTTAGCTCTTCGAGCTGCATGTGAAAGAAATCACAGGTAAGCCCGATATGGTCATGGTTCAGAGTTTCACACAGTTTAGCTGCGTGAGGGACGGTGTTAAGGTATTCCGACTCATATCGATTAACCGGTTCGAGGAGAAATATCAGCCCTCTTTTTTGTGCCTGGTCGCCTAAGGCAGGTAACTGCTCGATAAGCAGAGCGTCCTGGGCCTGCTCAACCGAGGCGTAAGGGCCTGGGCCGGTGATTCGGTCCGGATTATCCTGAATGAGTACCGGCGGTACATTGACGCTATCTACGCCTAATTGCGCGCAAATATCAAATAATTTCAGGAAACTGTCTCGGCACTGTTCCCGCACTTTTTTGTGGGGACTGAGCAGTGAGCCTGAAAATCCGAGGGACATTGAGACAAGCGGTAAGGGACTATCGGACAGGCACCTGCGCAGCTCGTCAAGGTAATCATTTAAGAATCTGCCCGGCAGGGAGACTGCATCAAAGCCAAACTTGGCCGCATCGTTGAGCCTGTCGAGAACCCGGTCGCCAGGCAGCACTTCAAGACGACAGGAAATCTTGGGACCCCGCAAGGCGGGAACCCTCTTGCATTTGTCGTTCGTATTTTCAGACATAAAATTGGCCTTTTAATGTTAGTTAGTATCTGTTGCGGAAAACGAAAATCGATGATGTCACCCCTGCGAAAGCAGGGGTCCAGAGCGAAAAACTGGATTCCCGCTTTCGCGGGAATGACAAATACTGTTTCCGCAACAGGAACTAGTTACCAGGCCTTAATCCTGGCGTTTTAAGTCCGAAATTAAAAACAGTTGAAATCGCAGCCAGCCTTGTGTATATTCTGCCAAAGAT
>JBDRTM010000112.1:0-7886 GCA_043824065.1 Planctomycetota bacterium
TAAGCAATCAAATGACCATCGCCCATCTTACCGCCAGTCTCGTATCAGTTTTCCACCAGCGAAGCCCTCGTTTGGCTGGCAAAATCTATTTTTCAGTTCTGCTCAACTCCGCCGAACCCATTCATTTTGCAGGAGTCTTAGGAACACTATGTAAAACATCAACAAGTGCCTCTTGGGTAGAAGGATTCTCAGCGGACAGCTCAGGATTTGACAGCTCCCTCACACAAATTCGATTGCCGTTCAAATCGCCACAACCGCTTAAAGCAAAATGCAGAGACGACGCTATTATTACGATGGTCGATGGATTCAACATTATTACCGACGTTTTACGCTTGAACTATTCATTATACAGCAGCTCACGATTGATTCTAATACACTTGCCAGATACTTTCAAATTCATTTCTCCAAACAGCATCCGGAACAAACACAGATTGCAATGACCAGCCCTTCAACTTGCCAACGGTCGTGCTATATCGGGGGTGAGAAAGCTACTCTTCTCGAAGGTGTGCGCTCCGAGTCCCCACGCCCGGCGGAATCGTAATGGTCTGTCGTTCAGAGAGAGACCGCCGTTGTCTCCCCCAAAAACTCCATCCTGCCTGTCACTGAGGGACTTACGTGAACTTGCTTCATGTAACTAATTTTACTATCTTGGTACCATTAATACCACAGGAAATCTTCTAACAAACCTTCGTACCCTTTACACCCATCATTAGCTATTGTCTTTCCGCTACAAGGCTTCTGTAAAATTACAGGTTAGGCATACTTTGGAAAGAAAAAAACGTTTTTTTGTTTTTTTTCTTTTCAAACAGTAAGCTCTTGCACAATGAACGGTTACAGGATTATTTAAGAAAATTAAAAAAACGATTTTCTTAAATAATATATGCCTAACCTGCAATTTTGCAGAACTCATTTTCCACTATGACAGTGGAGGTACGTCTTGAGATTGCTAATCAGCTACCAAATTCGTGTTTCTGCGGTTTTTTGCACGATAAACTGCCGAAAATCGGACAGAACGCTTGCATTTTCACGAGAGACTTGATATTTTAGTGGACATAAGGCTCAGCAGCGTAGCTGAGCGGCCCTAAATGGGAATTTCAGATAAGACATATAGAACCTGATATCATTTGCGTTATGAAAGATTCTACCTCTTCGGAACATTTGCCAAAAGGTTACTACACAAAAAATTCGCAAGCCGGCATCTTGCCCCCGGGACACAATTGTCTGACTCGTCGCAATGCACTCAAAGCGGTGCTGGCTTCTGCTGGCGCGGCGGCGTTTTGGAGCCCAGCTCAGGCCCAGAAGACGAAACGCAGGCCCGATCCTCGGAAGGGTTCGCCCAAACGCTATGCCATGAAGAAATCCATCAACCAGTGGGCGTTTCCTTATCCCCAACGAATGAATTTGAAGGAATGCCTTCAGTTAGCCAAGGACGCCGGATTTGACGGCATCGAACTGAACTACGACTTGGAGAACGACCTTTCGCCCAAGTCTGGAACGAAAGACTACCACGACATTCGACGCTTGGCCGACAAAATCGGCACCCAGATTAGCGGGCTTTGCTCCTTTCTTTTCTGGCCTTATCCCTTAACAAGCAACGATCCGGACAAACGCGCGAAAGGCATCGAGTTGGCCGGAAAAATCGCGCATGCAGCTTACGACCTCGGGGTGGAAAACGTGCTGCTGGTGCCGGGTGCGGTTGATATCCCTTGGCGAGACGATTATGAGCCGGTGCCTAACGACGTTTGTGACCGTCGCGCCAAAGAAGCCGTCAGAATGTTGGCCCGCCAGGCCGAAAGAATAAAAGTTTTCCTGAACATCGAGAACATTTTCTTCAACGGCTACCTCATGACTCCCATGGAAATGAACGATTTTGTCGATTCGTTCCAAAGTGAATATGTGAAGATTCATTTCGACACCGGAAATATCTCGATATTTCAGCATCCTGAGCACTGGGTGCCGATAATGGGTAAACGCATTAAGAATACGCACTTCAAGGAATTCACGAAGAAAGGCACTGATTATTCACTGGAAACGTTTCGCCCGCTGCTGGACGGCACTACCAATTGGCCCGCCGTAATGGAGGAATTAAATAAGGTAGGGTATCGTGGATACGTCACCTTTGAGTATTTTCATCCCTATCCGCACTACCCGGAGGCCTTGATTTACCAGACGTCGGACTCTCTGGATCGCATCTTGGGGCGGATTTCATAGCAGTCCGAAGGATGCCTTGCGGCAGTACTCATCGGTCGGAACAGTTGACGCATGGGGCCACAATCTACTCTCAGTTTGGCTATACACTACTTTAATTTTCTGCCGCCAGGTCTTCCTCGTCCGCTCTGGAGATTGTAATGATTTATAGCCCGCCGGACAAGCATTTCGAAGTCTGCATCCCCGAGTTTCCACGGCTTAGTAATTAACCTGAAAATCTCTCCCTGCTCAACTGCCGTCTTAAGCGCGGTGTCCCGCTCATATCCCGAGAGTACCATCCCGATGATGTGGGGATACTCTTTTCTGACGGTTCTAAGAAGCTCGAGTCCGGTCATCTCAGGCATGCGCATATCGGTTACGATTACATGCACTTCTTCTCGCTGGAGGATTTCAAGTGCTTCTTTGCAGCTCTTGACGAAAAGTTTATTGTATGACTCATCCAGGAGACCCCTTTCTAAGGACTGTAGGACTATTTCGTCATCGTCCAAAAATAATACGGTTCTCTTTTCCACTGTTCTCTACCTCTCATTCATTTTTCCCCTCTTTCTTGCTAAGTGGAGGTTTTATTGTGAATTTTCCCCCTTGTCTTCTGTCAATCGTTGACCATCATTTAGAAAGAAGCCGCTAATACTATCATCTACCTAAGCAAAACCTCAAAAGATCCGTATGCGACATTCAACAGTAGTACTCTATGACAGTTGATTTTGTGAGTTGTCATTCCCGCGAAAGCGGGAATCCAGTTTGTTAATTGGCTGAATTCCGCATCAAACGGGAACAACCTCTATCAACAAATTAAAATGTCGTAAGGTAGTAGTACCTTTAGTGCCTTATCTACCGCAAGGGCACCCCCATTTGGTTGAAAACACAATCACAGTAAAGTATCGGCGAAAATGAGCAGGCACTTTCTTAGATAAGGCCGGTATTTGCAAACATCTGCACCCAGCAGGTCCTAAACAGTATCAGTACCTGCCATTGGATGACTTATTGCACTGACTTTGTTGATGGGCTTAGGCCTTATACCAAGAGCCTGCTGCTTATCGGACATAGTTTCGTATATGCGTATATGATTTTATGAGTTAATGCGTAACCCATCTACTCATTTACTCATTCACGCATCCACTCATTTACCCAATGACGACCTCATCTATGGTTTTCGGTATTTTCTTGCCTAACACACGCTGTCCATTCGCTGTCACCAAAACATCGTCTTCTATTCGCAGACCACCAAAATCCTCATACTTCTTAACCATATCATGGACATCCAGCCCTAACATATGACCTAATCCGCATTGGAAGAACAATGTATGTGCTCCTGCATGAACAGCTTCTTCAATATTCCCTTTCATCAATCCCAGGTCTTTTAAGCCGGATGCAAGGCTCTTGCAGGCGAGAAGATGAACCTGCCTCTCGATTAACAATACAGCAATGATCATGATGGTAACAGCTTTCTTGGCGCCCTTGGCATCCTTGCTGGCAAAGAACCGCTGATACTGATTGGCATCGCCCATGATAAGCAGAAATACCGGCAGGCAATAATTGATTATCTCGGTCTTGCTGTAAACGCCCCAGAACTGCATGTGGTGAGGTTTGTCCCCCATAGCTGCAAAAGCAGCTTCCATACCACTCCATCCGCCGGCCCTGAACCACAGAACCGGAAAGGCGAAAATCAACGTCACGGTCATGACGATGCCGGTAACTATGTCCGTATAAGCAAGGCTCATAAGCCCGGCCAGTATGGTGTAGGTGATGATGAAAATCGCGGCGATGATTGTGGCGGTGCCGGCAGATAAAAGGGAATTACCCGATTCATCGGTCAGGATTACTTCCAGGACCATGCCGCCGGCATTGAGCTGGTAGCTGACGATCACCATATAAGCGGTCACGAGGGCGAGCACAGCTAAGAGGCGGGCGACCTGGCCATAACGCGTTCCGATGATTTCAGGCACCGAATATACTTCATAGCTGCGTGCTCTGCCGGCGATTTGGGTCAGGAAAATCATGCCGATGACGCTGCCGATGGGCAGGATGACGGCAGCGAGTCCGGTTTCGTAGGTTTTGCCGGCATTGCCCACGATCGAACCTGTGCCGATCCAACAGGCTAACATCGTACAAACCAGAATCCAGGGTGAAAGAGTTCTGCCCGCCACTGAGAAATCAGCCTGGGTTTTGACCTGCCGGGATTTATAAATTCCTATACCGGCCAGGACAAATAAATAGACAAATATGGTAATTAAATAAGTCATCTGTCCGTTATTTGACAAACTGCTCGACAAAATATTTCGGTGTCAATGGTTCTCCGGTTGCCCGTGCAATCATGTCGTTCCAGTGATAAAGGTCTCCGGGCTTGAAGACCTTTTCGCGTATAAAATTGCCCACCTCTCTCTGGCCAACATAACTGACACCTTCATCCGATTTAAGCTTTAGAACTTTGTGAACGATATGATTATGCAGTTGAGATGCTAACAGCTCTTTCTTCAATCGGGCAAAGGGCTCGCTGGTTAATTCACAAAGCTCTTTGAAGATGCGATCGAGTTCCTTTATATTCTGCTCGCCCGTAACGACAGAAAGAGTATGGTAATTGTCAAAACCAACCTTTCGGGCCGCCTCGTTGCGAAGCTTGACCAATTCGATA
Source organism: Planctomycetota bacterium (assembly GCA_043824065.1). GTDB lineage: Bacteria > Planctomycetota > Phycisphaerae > Sedimentisphaerales > Anaerobacaceae > NIOZ-UU13. The sequence goes on from JBDRTM010000112.1 coordinate 4,841, forward strand.
AGGTCATCAACAATCGCATCTCCCACCTGTTTGCTTGCCCGCCAGGCCAGCTCCCTTTTGCGGCAATCTTTTTCCGTTGTTAAGATTGTATAAATGTCACTCATAGTAACCTTTTTACCGTCAATAGTGCCGCGGAAAGTGTTGTACTTTTCCTGGATTTTACTGTCCGAATCAACGAGCTTTTCCAACAGCTCCGGCTCTATCTGGTTCTTCAGATAAGCATAGTATAATTTATCTAATTGTCGGACCGCTCTGGCATGCCTGATTTGCCCGGACTCTTTCATATCTTTGAGCAAGGCGTATTCTTGAGGGTCGCTGTAGATTTGCCGAATCTTAAGCTGTAATTGCTTAAGCTTATTATAATCTTCCGGCCTGCCTGTCGTGGAAGCATCCCAATAAGCAAGATTCGCCTGCGTTGCCAAAGGCTCGACTTTGGCGATATGAATTTCAATAAACTGCTCCAATTGTTTTTCCCTTGCGGTTTGAATACAACCAGTAAGAAAAAAGGATATAACTAACGATGTCACCACAGTTGAATTATATTTCATAACAAAACTCCAATTTATACCTGATAATAATACTTAACCTCACGTTGCAACAATACATCAAGGAAAATACGAAGCCCATAATGCTCTATAATGACTGCTGCTCGGTGCGGGCGATGATTTCGTCTTGCAGGTCTCGTCCTACATCTACGAAGTAATCGCTGAAACCAGCCACTCTTACTATCAGGTCACGATACCGTTCAGGATTTTGCTGGGCTTTGCGCAGAGTTTCGGCATCGATGACATTGAACTGGATATGATGGCCGTCGAGCTTGAAGTAAGACCTGATTAAATGGCCAAGACTATCAATACCATCACCGGCAAGCACCTGCGGATTGAATTTCATATTTAACAAAGTTCCGCCGGTGCGGACGTGGTCGATTCTCGCCGCCGACTTGATAACAGCGGTTGGACCCTTGGTATCGGAACCCTGGGTGGGCGAAATACCCTCGGAGACCGGCTCGCCGGCTTTTCTGCCGTTGGGCAGCGCGCCAACTACAGAACCGAAATAGATATGTACTGTTGTAGGAAGCAGGTTCACACGATACTTGCCGCCCTTGGTATTCGGACGGCCGTTGAGCAAATCGTAGTAAGCGTTAAATATTTCTTCAGCAATGCTGTCGAGTATGTCCAGATCCTCCAGGCTATGGCAGCACAGCTCAGGGTAAGTCGGCGTGGCTTTGGGGGCTGGACCACGCTCACCTACAATCAGCTCACCATCGTTAATACATACAGCCTTATTTTCCATAAGGTACTTGAATGACAAAGCCCGGCAGACTGGAACAGATTCACGTAGCGGAATATCGCTCTTATAAAACTCGGTCATCAGTTCCGCCCGTTCGGTGGAAATGTACGGCCTGATCTCAACACTTTGTCTCCGAAGTTTTGCTACTCTTTCGTTCATATTATTAACCACCAATCTTGACCTCAAATCCGTATTTGCTTAGCTCCTTTGCAATCAAGTTCATTTCCTCCTCGTTGGGAGTTTCAACTTGCATAGGTTTACTCTCAGCCGTCAGTCGTGCCGATTTCTCTTTTCCTCCACGGTTGAAGGGCAGGATATCTACTCTAATGACACCCGGCAGTCCTAAGGACTCCTTGCGGAGTGACGCTGTAAATTTGCCTGTCGCTTCAATATTTGCCTTCTCGTCATTAAAGCCGGGAATGACCGGTATCCTGATAACGATTTCTTTGCCGGCCTCAGAGAGACGCCTGATATTATCCAATATCAAATTATTTCCCACGCCGGTAAAACGCTCGTGAATTTCGTTGTCCATGTGTTTGAGGTCGCAAAGAAACAAATCGGTTCTTTCGCTGACCGTTTCTAAAATCTTCGGCTCTGCGTAACAGCTCGTATCCACCGCTGTATGTATCTGCTGCGCCTGGCATTGATTCAACAATGCAAGAAGGAACTCCTGCTGCATTAAAGGTTCACCTCCGGAGAATGTAACACCACCGCCGGACTGGTCGTAGAAAATAATATCTTTTTCAACTTCAAACATGACCTCACTTACGGTCATCTGGCGCCCAATGATCTCCCTCGCACCGGCCATACACGTATCCACGCATCGGCCGCAGAGCTTGCATTTGTCCGGGTCTGTAACAGGCCCCCGTTTGTGGCTGGCGGGGGCAGGCCTGTTTTCAACAAGCGAAATTGCTTGCTCGGGACACGCCTCTGCGCACTGACCGCATCCGATACATCGGTCCCTGCGCAGGCCTTGTTCAGCGGAACTGCTCCAGCTTTCCGGATTATGGCACCACTGACACTGCAAGGGACAGCCTTTGAAAAATACTGTTGTACGGATACCTGGGCCGTCATGTATTGCATACTTCTTGATGTCGAATACGAGTCCCTTTATCTCTAATTCCCATTTAATATTAATTTAGATTTGCCCTTAATTTTTCTTTACATTAAGATACCAAATCTGCCTGATAATAGCAACTATCTTAGATATTGTTCTGTAGATTTGTACGTGTTTAGCCGCTGTTGTTTTTTTGGTGGCACGGCCATCTTGGCCGTGTTATCACGGGCTGCAAGCCCGTGCCACATCAGGAAACTGCTGATTCAGTTGTCCGGCTAAACACGTACGTAGATTTTGCCTCAAAACATCCAGAAGTTGTTGCTAAATCTATGTCGTTCTATATGGGGGCAATGAAGAATGAAATGGCTGAAATGAATGAAAATAATCGAGTCTATTACTACCGGGTGTGGCTAATTTTCCTGCCAACACGGGGTTGCTTGCCCCGCACTGTCGGGGGTTTACTCTAATGGGGCCTGCCCCCTTGTTTAGAGTGCCTTATACTCTAAGGGGGTCATTCCGAGAGGGTAGGGTGCGATATTTCGCACCACTTTGACTTCGACATTGGACATTCAAATTCGATACCGAAGGTTCGCCAGTGGAGAATTCGATATTCTTTTTTCCTTTGCCTTTTCCATTCTTTTGTGTTATTTTACTACCTATATCCACTATCTTACCAACTTGGTTTAGCACGACGTGGAC
>JBDRTM010000113.1:0-2776 GCA_043824065.1 Planctomycetota bacterium
TATTTCGCCAAACAGAACAGCACTTTTTTCGGTGAAAATGTGCACGAATTCAGAAAAAAACTCGGAAGACAATTGGCAAAAGAGCACCCTGTCGATGCGGACGTGGTAATACCAATACCGGACTCAGGGACATCAGCGGCAGTAGGATACGCAGAGCAAAGTAAAATACCTTTCGATATGGGAATGGTCAGGAGTCATTACATAGGCAGAACATTTATTTCGCCGGAGCAGAAATTAAGAGAGCTGGAGGTCAAGCTCAAACTGGCGGTGGTGAAAGAAGTAGTGGACGGAAAACGCATCGTGATAGTGGACGACTCAATCGTCCGCGGCACAACGACAAGAGGCAAGATAAGGGCATTGCGCCAGGCCGGCGCAAAACAGATTCACATGCGAGTGAGCTGCCCACCGATCAGGTTTCCCTGTTTTTACGGTATTGATTTTCCGACCAAAGAAGAGCTGCTGGCAAATAATCGCGATTTGGAACAAATCAGAGAATTCCTTGGAGTTGACAGTGTCGGTTATATGTCGCTTGAAGGAATTCTTCAGTGCACAACGTTGCCGGCAGATCATTACTGTACCGCCTGCTGGAGCGGGAAATACAAAATACCGGTAGATACCACAGTCAACAAGCTCTCTATGGAATGCTACCAGATGCATATGTTTGAAGACGAAGAATAGTGGATATTCGAGTTTCAGATTTATATAAAATCACAAGCCACGAAAGATGAGCAAATATATAAGCTATGAACAGTCTGGTGTGAGTATCGACGCCGGTGACGAGATGGTTCGGCAAATCCAATCGGCTGTTGCCGGTACATTCGGGCCGCGTGTGATTGAATCGCGAAACGCCTTTGCGGGGATGTTTCGGCTCGACTATGATGAGCGACTATTCAAGAGAAATTACAAGAATCCTGTCCTTGTGGCCTGCACCGACGGCGTGGGCAGCAAGGTCCAGTTAGCCGGTAAAATAAGGAGGTTCGATACCATAGGCATCGACCTGGTTGCGATGAACGTTAATGATATGCTCGTGCAGGGCGCCGAGCCATTGTTCTTTCTTGACTATCTAGCGGTTCACAAGCTGGAGCCGAAAATGGTAGCTGAGCTTGTCAAAGGTATTGCGGCCGGCTGCCGAGAAGCCAACTGCGCACTAATAGGCGGAGAGACCGCTGAAATGCCGGATACCTATTCGGCGGGGGATTTCGATATGGCCGGGTTTGCGGTTGGAGTTGTTGAGCGAAAGAAAATAATTACAGGCCAAATAATAAGAAAAGGTGATGTGATTCTGGGTCTTGCTTCAAACGGACTGCACAGCAACGGCTATTCGCTGGTTCGCAATATTTGCTTTAAGCAAGCAAAGCTTAAAATGACTGATGTGCTGGATGAACTCGACGGTGCCGTGCTGGGCGATGTATTGTTAGAGCCGACACGAATTTATGTTCGGTCGATAATAAAACTGCTGTCGCAATACAAGGTCAAACGAATCATTCACGGAATGGCGCATATTACCGGCGGCGGTCTGGTAGGAAATATTCCGCGAGTGCTGCCGAAAGACTGTGATGCAAGTATAAAAAAATTGAGCTGGCCGAAACATAAGGTATTTACGTTTTTGCAGAAAGCAGGACCGGTCGAAGAAGAGGAAATGTTCAGAGTATTTAATATGGGGATAGGGTTTGTGCTGATAGTGGCTGAAGACTTCGCTAATTCAATAGCTAAAAAATTGACAAGGTTCGGCGAGCGGGTCTATAAGATAGGGCGAATCACTACCGGCACCGGCAAAGTGGTCCTGAAATAAGTCGTCGTTCTTGACCCGGTTAATGAGTGGCGCGTCACAAAGCAGGAAATGCGAAATACGAAATATGCCAAGTTTGCCGCAGCAGCGATGATGTATGCTGCCTTTGCCGGGTATCTGTATCAGCCGTATCTCAAAAACTTCGGCAGATGGCAATACCTTTTGGTTGTGAATGCTCCTCTGGCCTCTCTGGGTTGTTACGTGCTCAGTAGGCGGTGGGTAGCTGGATTTGGTGAGTCGTTTTTTGCGGGAGCTATTTACGGCTTTGGACCATTTACACTTGGGTTAGTAAAATTTCACCCAACGGCGGGTCTTTTAGTGGCGGCTATACCATGGCTATTTTGCCCTGCTGCGTTTGGCCCTAAAACCAGGTGGCGGTGGTTAAGGATTCCGCTTGCCGTTTTGCCGTTTTTAGCAATAGTGTTTTTCTTCCAGGTATCCGCTCACTACCGATTGTTCCCGGTTTCAACACAGGCCAGATTGCATCTTGCTGATTTGTTCGGCTTGTTAGCTCCACTTATCAAGGCCGAGCAAAACACAACTCTAATCGGCTTTTATCATATTCCAGTGGCGGCGTTGATTGTGGGTTTTTCTATGCTGCTGGTTGCTCGGCGGTTTGGCGTAATAGTAATTTTTGCTATCGGGACGACTTTAGCCTTTTGCGAATCTTTCTTTGAGGTCAGCCCGATTATCTGGTTCACCATACCTATGTTGTGCTGTTCGGTGCTTGTTGGGGGAGGTATGCAGGGACTCGCCTGTGCCGGCTTCGCCGACCGCGGATGGGTCCTGGCTGCCGTGGCGATTTTGTGCACTCTTGCTATTGTTACATTACTGCTGGCAACAAAGTATTTTCAGACATTTTTAGGAATGGGGGCAGAATACGCAAGACTCTTTACCGAAGCCGGAAAAATGTATGTGCTCGGTGCGATTGTAGCTGCAATTATTTTCTTTATGGCACGAGCGAAATTACGAATGCGGCAGTTGCGA
>JBDRTM010000114.1:0-2705 GCA_043824065.1 Planctomycetota bacterium
CTCTCTGGGATAAAAAACAGAGGGGTCATAACCATTATCCTGAAAAACTACAGTAACCGCACCCGCTTGGCGCAGTTCCTCCACATTAAAAGTTTTGGTCGTTATATGAATATCGTACTTCTGTATTCCGGCCAAGTAAAAGCGAGATTGGTTTACTGGATTGAATTGGTCGTCATGCGAATAATGGATAAGATAAGCGCTTAGACTTTTCAATTTCCGTAATGTATCCGGACTCCCCATCAATCCTTTGTCAATCAATACGATGTCAGGCTGTAGACGGTTCGAGTCACTAAGAAGGTCCGCGTTGAGTCGCCAAACGGCAGGCCCCCAACATAAACGTCGCCAGAGGCGGTGCAACCCTCGCTTGCGCGTTGGAAAATAGCTATCGGTATCGAAAGGGTAAACGTCCAATCCAAGTTGGCGCAAGCCGTTTACACGATAGTTGACTGTACTCCCAACAAAAAAAGGGCCTATATAAAACACTTTCATAATTACGTTGGACTCTTAGAGATCTGTCTAATGTTTTTGGGCAGTAGCAATGAATACACGAGTATAAACTCCACTACCTTTATCCCCAGTTTCTACTAAATTCCAAAAAGCGAGTGAGGAGTGCAGAACCCGCCATAATAAGTATCGACTAAAACTGACAACTCCGTGCGGATATGGACCACATTCTCGCGCCTCATAATCTGTCATACCAATTAAATACAGAAGCGATTGCAAACCTTTTGGCGACACCGCTAATTCGTGCGTCAGATCACCATACCGGATTTTCATTCCCCAAGGGCTCTCTGCATTTGGGGTTTGGAAGATAACACGCCCTCCAGGGCGGAGTGACTGGTATACCAGCTCCAGAAGTGAAAGCAACTCATCTTTGCGCAGGTGCTCAATCAGGTCAAAACCGGTAATCAGCCCATAACGAGAAGACTGCGCCAGAACTTCTTGAGCATCGCCCAACACGATGTGAGCTTTTGGACACGCCTGTCGAGCAAGCGCAACCTGCTCAGGACTGAGATCTACACCGGCAAGGTTAGTGTACCCGCAATCCTGTGCCATCCAGAGGAAATAACCGGCGCCGCAACCCAAGTCCAGGATTGGCACACTTTTATCTTCGGGTAGCCAGCCACGGATATACCATCGCGCAGCAGCCGCCCATTGTTCAAAGGAATATTTATCTGGTGTCTGGCCAGAAATGCAGGTGTGAGCCGAGTAATGTGCATAGATTTTTGCTCTGTAATCGTCCATCGAATCTTACCCCATACCTGATAAATCTGGTGAACTTTACCAGCCTAAAGCAACACCCAATTATCGGGCAAAAGCCCAACGTGTCCCCAATTCTTCAAAAAAAATGGACTGGTTACGATCTTGTTAGGATTTATTCCTAGCCAGGCGCCCCACCAGCTAAATGTACTATTGGCTATTATGAAATGCTTGCACAAGCTCATGAGCCACAGGTCCATGCAGCCCGAATCATCTCCCGGCTCCTGGGTTACAAAAGTAGCGGGGGTATCGAAGCGTAGATTTTCCTCAGCCCAGTCAGGACAATCGGAAAAGACAAAAAAATGGGGACGTCCGATGCGTGCTTTCATGTATTCAACCGCCCGGAAGTAATAATCAGGTTCAAGAGGATGATCAATTTGCAGTCGCCGAACATGCACACCAATTGCCTCAGCTTGCTCGATATGACGGCTCATAGCAACGGTATCAGGGCTGATCGGTGAGATCATTTTAAGATCTTCTCTAATTTGCTGCTGAACGCCCTGGAAATAACCTTCGCTTTGCCAGTATCCCTCCAGATAGACATTGCCTCGCAATTTTAAGTTGACCAACCTTTCATCGAAGTCGTTTTGCTCTTCCCTTAAATAAGGTCGCCATGAAAAGGGGAGTAATCTGGACAATTTCCTCACTAACGCACGGGAAATGCGTCCATAGGAGACAAATGCTTCACCAGGGGTGACCAGTTTCTGAGAAATGTTAAAGTGATGCAGCGCGTAATGCCTGCAAAATTTATCGCTTCGGAAACCTGAAAGATGGTCAAGACGAAGTTCAGCATTGTTTACAATTGCCAGCCGTCTTGCGGCAGCATATGAAAAAAGTTGATTCCCCAATCCACCCCAAATGCATACGGTGACCCGTTTCTGCCGTCCACTCACCGCAATGCTACCCAATTTTGGTATTGGAAGTTTTCAAGTCTCTGCTCGTAACGTTCTACAAGCTTGATCTCTTCAGGGTAGATCTTATAAAATGGAAAGCTATATGCGGTGAGAAACTCAAACATATCCTTCAGTAATATTCGTGCATCGATAAAGGTGCCGCCATATTCAAACTGTATTCTTTTAATCCTGCCCTGGGAGAGCATACGGGTAGAACCTTTGAGTACACTCAATTCATGACCTTCAACATCAATTTTTAATAAGTCGATTTGCCCAATATCCTCTCGTTCGCAATAATCATCAAGAGTATCCATCCGTATTATTTCAGTTTGTCCCTGTTCGGATTTGAGACCGTGACGTCGATATAAAGAATTCGTGCCTGCACATTCTTCAAATAAGTGCATCTTCGCGTTACCTATTTTGTCGCCTAAACCTGCATGATTGAGAACTACCCCCGCGCCGCAATTGCGTTTTTGCAAGCGCTGAAAAGTTGCCGTACACGGTTCAAAACAATGAACCTTGAGCAGGGGATTGATGCCCAGGACTAGATCA
>JBDRTM010000115.1:0-7152 GCA_043824065.1 Planctomycetota bacterium
CGCGAAAGCGGGAATCCAGTTTGTTAATTGGCTGAATTCCGCATCAAACGGGAACAACCTCTATCAACAAATTAAAATGTCGTAAGGTACTATATACGTTGCCGAAATCTTTGAGAGGGGGGGGCGTGCGTATATGCAACATTGGCTGGCCGTGGGTCCCCAGAGGCCCACGGCCTTCAGAATATCAGACCAAAAACCACAGACCAAACTCTTAAGTCTTAGGTCTTGAGTCTGGAGTCTTGAGACTTAGGTCTTGAGTCTGGAGTCTTGAGTCTTAGGTCTTGAGTCTTACTTGCTTGTTAAACATGCGCAGTTGCACGTCGATAGCGCTTAGTACCCAATCTATGTAATGCAATTTGTGAGCGGGCCGGTGGTGTCCTTCGTTCATCAAACCACTTTGGACGGTCTTTAAGAATTTGCTTATTGTTTGTGGGCTGATTTCTGCAGGTTCGGCAGCCCACTGCTTTAACTGCTCATACTGTTGCTGTAATTTTCGGCTGCTCCTTAACTGTTCGGCAGTCAAATAATCCCCCGGATTATAGGCTAATTGGAGACCCTTAAGACACAAGATTAACGGCTCATAGTTGGCCCTTTGTTCCAAACGAATAAATTTATACTGCTGGACATAGGTAGTTGCCTGTGCCGGAGGTTTGTCTGCAATGGCGTCTGCCCCCAGGTACCATCTGCGCTTGCTGGTTCTGGCAAATACCAGTTCTTCATCCCGACGTTCGGTGCTGCCAAATGCAGCATCGGGGTACTGGGTTATCTCATCATAGCCCATTCTGGAAACCCACAGTCTGCCGGTGCCCTTTAGTTCCGGACCACCGCCAAGCACAAGCAGGCACTTGACAAAACCCAAAGGTAGAATTTTTTGATTGCCGAGCTGGTTTTTTCGAAGCTGGAAAGAAAGATGCAAACTATGTGGGTGGACGTCATAGAAATTGACAATCTCGTGTATCAGCTGATTAAGAAGCCAGGGGTCCCCAGTTGCCGGTCGAGACAGCTCTCCGCGGATATTCAGCCTTCCCGGAGCAAGCTCCAAAAAACCGGACCGCCGGGCCTGGTCGGTCGAGCCTGTGTGGTCATCGATATAACCACCGAGCTTCCAGGATAAAACATCCAGGCGAAAATCATAAAAATACTTAAATCCGTCATACACCGCGTCAACCTTGTTCTGAATGCTTCTTTGCGGTTCGACGGTCGCTGGACCAAGATTACTCAGTTCAATCTCAGTACCTAATGGAACCAGCCCGGGCTGGAGATTCGAACGAATTCGCTCCAGCCTTGCCCGGACAATGCGAGCATCAAACATACTTTTCGCTGCGCGTACGGCGTATTTGATATAGTCAATGAGGTCGTGTTTGTCACAGGGCATGGTTTGAAAGCTTCTCTCAATAATCAAATCAACAGCCCCGCTGTTTGCATTTACCATTTGCAAAGCCGCAAGCACACTCACCGACCGCTTAAAATATCTTTCCGAAATACGCATATGCTCAAGCTCGAAGCGGTAACTGGATTGGATTTGTTCATCGAGCTGACTGAGCAGGACCTGCTTTATAACCAAAGCTAAATAGTTTTTCATAAACGGCCTGGCCTGGGGGTCGTCGTATAAGTGTTTTATGCTCGGCCGGGGCCGGTCGAGCTCGTGTTCAAGATAATAATCACTAACGGCATCGGTGTGATAATGGCTCATGACCAGGTCGCGTTCTGTGGTTGCGAGCAGCTCCCGGTCTGCCCGGCGTTCCGATTCCGCATCTGCCGTGCGTTCGCCGGGCCGAGTGTGCCTTTTGATAAATTTCTCAATGCGTTTTCGCAGCCAAAGCTCGTGTATCAGGTTAACGTGGAACCTGTCACCAAAATGCTTTTCCATTGAACTGTGAGTTACCAGGTAAGCCTGCGCTTCGACCAGACCTTTGGCCGTGTTGATTCGTACCATTTCTCTTTCGTAACGCTTGCCTTCATACCTGTCGATTTCTGCCATTGCCCAGGCGGGAATATCATAGACCACCAAGCCTTCAATTTTTGAAGATGGTGCTGCAACAGCATAGAAATAGACATTGTCCGGGCTGACTTTTCGATAACGTGGAAGGAATGCTGGTTCGGCCCAGAGGGTCTTGTCGTTTATTTTAGAGGTTTTTTTGGTAAAACTTAAGCCGCTGACCGATTGGAAAATTCTGCTGTCCCGCAGCGAGCCATAGATGAACAGATTGACTTTTCCTTCGTTCATACGTCGTATTATCGCATTTCAATAATCAATTTCCCTTGCGGATTTGGCTTCGCAACCTCAATAGCTCTTTGAACGCACGAAGAATTACGCGTAAATTCGCACCGGTTTGCGCCCCGGCTGTCCGTGGATAATGATGGATGCCTTGTTGAGTTATACGGTAACCTTTGCGAACAGCACGAGCTAAGATTTCAGCATCGATAAGGGCGCCGGTACTTACCACTTTAATGTTATCAAATATTTCCCTTTTGTATAACTTGAACGCACAGTCGATGTCGCGGATTTTCATACCGAACAGCAGGCAGACCAGTTTTGTCCAGCACCAGCCATTGATCTTACGTACGAGATTATCCTGACGGTTCAATCGATAGCAGCTAACAATATCGTATTGCTCCATCAACCTCAGCAGCGGCGGCATTTCGTTAATATCGAATTGGCCGTCGCCGTCGGTATAAAAGACAAGCTCTTTTGTTGCCGCTTTGAAGCCGGACTGCAAGGCGGCTCCGTAACCGAGATTAGTCCGATGATGCACCACTTTTACCCTGTCCTTTTGGCCGGCAATCTCGTCGGCAATTTGGCCGGTGCTGTCGGAACTGCCGTCGTTAACGATTATTACTTCAAAGTCAGCATTGAGCTTTTCCAGGACCGCAAGTGCCTGTTCTGCTACGCGGGTAATATTGTCCTGTTCGTTATAACACGGGAAAAAAACACTGATAGAAACATTGTGTACCAGCTCAGTCATAATCAAAAATAAAGTGGTTAACTGGTTAATTAGTGAGTAGTTAATTGGTTAATTGGCTTTGATAACTTTCTATCTTTCAGGTACTTAATGTAGCCATTAATTTTCTTTAGAAGGTTATAGCCTTCTTGCTTAAGTCCCTCGATATAATCTTTATCAGCATAATTTTCATCAATACAAACATTCAAATCATCAAGCAATTCTTCCAAAGAACCTCTGGATTGCCTCAAAAATTGAATGTTTTCCTGGTAGTGATATCTTCCATGTCCTTCAGCTATATTATTTGTTAAGGACACTGCCGCTTTACGCATCTGAATAATAAGATTGTACTGTTCTTCTTTGGGTAGTTTATAGGTCAATCTATAGATTTTTCTCCTGTACTCTCGTGCCAGTTTATAAACCTCTAATTTCTCAAAACTATACTCATTCATTCCACTCACCATTCACCAATTAACCACTCACTACTCACCTCATTTGTGCTTCGTGCTTTTCCCTCACTTGCTCACCACCTCTTGCTTTGAGCCACCCTGAACAATTCGCGTAAACATTTATTCTCCTGAGCGGCGTAAAAGTTCGCGAGTTTCGTGTTTCCTTCTGTACGGGCAACATCACCCAAATAAAAGCATGCTAACCTTGCAGCTTCAACTCTGTCGCGATAGCCATCCAGTTCGGTCCAATCTGCCTCATTTTCTGTGAATTCGCGAACATAATATTCACAAAATTTATTAACATCAGGTTTTATCCCGGCGAACCTCGAAGCAACAAGCATTATTTCCCGCATAGGGGCCGGCGATGGATTCAAATTGAACGCTTTGACGGCAAAATCAAAACCCTTCTTTTTTTCTGCTATTCCACGACGATAGAAAAGCCAGCTATGGGCACAAATAAGGTTCGCGTGGAAATCATCAGGGTAAAGAGTTTCTCCGTTAAATATGCCATCGAAAAGTTCCTTACCCCGTGGAGTTCTTACATCGACAAACAATTTTTGCTTGTTATTAAAGAAAACAAGAGGCCAATTGGGATTACGTTCAATACCTTGTATAGCGTGATAGGAAAATTTTCGATAATACTTCTCTGGCGAAGGGGTACGATACTCTCCCTGGGGCATTAAAACCACCCAGACATTATAACTCCTTAGCTGTTCATCCATCCACTGGCCAATCTTCACATAATCGTCACCGGTTACACTCTGTCTTCTGGCCTCGGCACGTGCGGCTATCTGGCCTGTAATCAGACCTCCCGCCATAATAGTAGACCACTCTTCAAAGGCTTCGCGGTTATACGCCGCCTGTGCCCTGCCATCCATAAATAATTGCAGAGGTGTTCGGCCGGTATTCGGGTCCGGCTCCTGACCGAAGGCAATGAAACCACCCTCAGTCCAGTAATTAAGCATATTCCCTTGTAGCTTGTTATCTTTTATAAACTTAGTGGCGTAAAACGGCTTTTGACTCGAATCGGTCATACGCATAAACATTGAAGTAAATTTTGGGTCGCGAGGCCATGAATCCAGATAAATACGCTTAAATTTAAGCCCCCACCATGTCCCAAAAAACAAAACCGCCACGGCACCGGCAAGCATAAAAAACAATTGTAGATTATACGGCATCGCCGAGACAATCAGATGATTGTTTTTCCGCAAGTTTCGCACTGCTGAAATTGCACGAACGAGCTGGTCGATAAACATTGCTATAATTGGGCAGGCTGCAATGGCTGCTATCGGAATAAACCTGCGGGAACGGATGGCCATATAAATGGTAAGGGCGGCAATAAGAATTATCGATATATCGATTTTGGGCCGTTTATAATCCTCTGTACTATTTACTTTTCGCTTAGATTGCCGGCTAACAGATTTGGAAGTTTTTATCAGGACAACAGCCCAAGCCGCAAGAGTTACCCAGGCTATAATATACATTACCAAAAAAGGTCTTTCATCACCGACCAGATTGTCCCAGTCGAAAGCAGGCCACCATTCGTGGATGTTACGCCATCTCGCAGCGTGTTCGCTTACACTGATGACAAAAGTGTGAGTCAGATTCGTTAAATGAAAAGGATTGAATAAAACCATAGCCAAGAAAGCAACAATAGAAGCGGCGATTGTATGATACACTCCCTTCCATCCAATCCAGACAAGATTTTTCTTGAAAAAAATCAGGACAATATCCAAAACTATCACCAGGATGAAAAACAGAAATGTGGGTAATGTAAGGCCGGCTTTGGAAAGGACTAAATATAAGAAAGGCCAGGCAGTAACATTGTATAAAATCGCGGTCCATTTTCTGTTGCAATTGGTCAGCAGGTGCAAACCTATAAATGGGATGAGCATTATAAATACGTAGATATATCCGCCGTGGACATTGCACCAGAAAACCGTTACCGGCACAACAAGCCATATATACAGTACGTTTCGATATGTAGCAAGGACGAGTATCAGCAAAAAGACAGCTACCAGCATATTCGAGAAACCCGCGGGGCGAATATCGAGAAATGAACGGCCTGTAAACATCGCAAAGCAGCAAAAGACTGCACAAAGTGCCGGATTAACTCCCAATAATCGACCCGTGTAATAAACACAAATCACGGTCAATATATAAATAGCGAATTTCCAATAAACCAGCGCATTGGAAGGAAAACTCACGCCGTCTGCGTATGATGATTGGGGAATCAACGAATAGAAGATGACGTGCGTCAGCCAGTTCTGGTTGACCCAGCCGGTCGGATGCCAGTATTTAACGGTCGCGATGCCAACTTTGTTCGTTATCCATTGGGCCCAGTTTGGCCAGGTTTTTATCTCTTCTTCCGTCGGGCCTGCTTTGTGCGAATTTGCGCTGAACGGCTCGACAGTATCTACTCCGTGATTGACAAAATGTCGCCCGCAGGCCATCGCAACCCAGGTATCACCGGCTGCAACCATGTGTGTGCTGGCATGGAATGTAAAAATAAGCATCGCCAGCCAGCAGAGGACAGAGGACAAACGACGGAGGACTTCTGACCTCTGACTTCTGACTTCCAACTTCTGACTTCCGAGTTCTGACTTCCGAGTTCTGACTTCTATTGCTTTAACCATTCTTCCAGTCTGTCTAATCCTTTGGTAATCTGCTCGAGTGAACAGGCAAAACTCAAACGAACATTATTATCACAGCCAAACGGCAGCCCCGGAACCAGGGCAACATTGGTCTGTTCCAGAAGCGCTTTTGCAAAATCCATACTGCCGTTAATTTTCGCACCATTAATATTTCGGCCATAATGGCTGGAAACATCAGGGAAACAGTAAAAAGCGCCGGTGGATTCGGGGCATTCTACGCCTTCAATGCTGTTTAGCCGCTCGGCCATATACTTGCCCCGACGCTCGAATTCTACTCTCATATTTTCTATGGCCTGCTCGGCTTGCTCCCCTAAAGCTGCAATCGCCGCATATTGACAGAAGGTTACAGGGTTCGAGGTCATATGAGATTGAAGACGACCCATCGCCTTTATCACCTCCAGCGGCCCCGCGGTGTATCCGAAACGCCACCCGGTCATAGAAAAAGTCTTGCTAAAGCCGTTAAGAGTCAGAGTCCTCTTGTAGGCATCCTCACTCAGCGAAGCAAAGCTCACAAATCTGGTATCGCCGTAGATTAGCTTTTCGTAGATTTCATCCGAGAGCACCATCACATTTGTTCCTTCGAGGACCTTTGCAATAGCTTTTAGCTCTTCGGGCGTATAAGTAAAACCGCCCGGATTACTCGGCGAGTTAATCAACAGCATAGCCGTTTTTTCCGTGATGGCCTCTTTCAACTGCGACGGAGTAATCTTGTAGCTGTTATCTTTATCGGTTTGAATAATTTTAGCAACAGCACCGGCAAGCTTTATCGTCTCAGGATAAGTTACCCAGTATGGTGTACCTAAGATAACCTCGTCACCCGGATCAAGCACCGCCTGCATCGCCTCATAGACTGAGTGTTTACCGCCGATATTAACAATGATTTGGTCAGGACTGTATTCGAGACCATTTTCCTTTTTGAGCTTTTTGGCGATAGCGGTCCGCAGCTCGACTATACCCGCTGCGGCTGTGTATTTCGTCTTACCTGCCTTCAGCGCCTCGATAGCGGCATCCTTGATATAATCCGGAGTATCGAAATCCGGCTCTCCTGCACCAAAACCAACTACGTCCGCACCCTGGGCCTTTAATTCCTGCGCCCGTGCAGTAACA
>JBDRTM010000116.1:0-19591 GCA_043824065.1 Planctomycetota bacterium
CTGCTCTGAGTACATCTGGCCCAGGCTGTAGAGGTTGTCTTGCAGCTCATTGCGCTGCGTGCCTAATTGAATCGAATACAAAAACAGCCTCGGTATCGTCTTGCAAAACTGTCCTGCCTCTAAAATATTGGCTCCCTGCTCGATTTGGCCTGCAAGGGCCTCGCATTCCAAAATAAGTTTTTCGCTTCCTGTCGCACCTGAGCTTAATCTCAAAGACGCCGGCATATCACAGCCGGCCGCGACCATTTTTAGAAGCCATCGCCTCGGCCATCCTGCCGAGCACACTGCTATGATAGACCCGTCCGATAACGGGAATTGTTAAGAACACCGACTCTTTAAATCTGCGTCCTGATGCAGATGTCGAAAGTATCGCAAGTGCAACAAGTGTCGCTGCTATAAGAACTCCTACTATTAACCAGAAAGGCACCACGTTTTTCGTAATAGTAAAAAACGCCATAGTTAAAGGATTCAATCTTCCACTAACCATTTCCTCAAGCACCGGTTTGAACTGCGGGATTACAAGCAGGAACATACCTGTTATTACGACCGCACCCAGGACCAGAATAACCGCAGGATAACTCATCGCTTCGAAGATTATTCTCCGTGTTCGACCGGCCAGCTCCAAATGTCTGTTCAGACTTGTCAGCATTTCGCTCAGTCTGCCTGTTTCCACTCCTGCTTTTAATATTCGGCCGTACAAAGGCGGAAAACGCTTCTGTCTCTTTTCAAACGCTTCCTCGATTTTGACACCTGCCTCAAGCTCACCGGCAATATCATCAATGAGCTTGCGCATTGATTTTGAGCCAACATCATTTGAAAGCTCCCGCAGACCTCTTTCCAGGGGAATGCCGGCTTTGGTTATGGAAGCCAATTGCTGATTGAAAAGCATAAACTGATTTCTGCCGATGGCCGTTTTGGGCTTTTTGGCTTTGGCCTTGTCGAGCGAATTTACAGTAAGCTGCATCTGTTGGAGTTGTTCATTTGCCTCTTCACGGCTGCCGGCTTCAATCGTGCCTTTCATCAGTCTGCCTGCCGAGGTCAGTGCATTATATTCGAATGTCGCCATTCTTTAGTCCTTATCCAAATTCTGAAAAGTTGTTCTTGTATACAAACATAACAATTATCTCATTAGCTCAAGAATCGTCTGACACTATTCCGCAAACCATATTTAGCTCTTCTTGTGTTGTGATTCCTTCGCTGACCAGACGTTCTCCGTCGGCCAGCATACTGGTATGACCTTTACACATCAGCAGAGCCTCAAGTTCTTCGAGGTCGGCTTTGGCCAAAATGGCCTTTCGCAATTGACTATCAAGCTGGACCATCTCTGCAATTAGCACTCGGCCCTTGTAGCCGGTATTGAAACAGGCATCACATCCTGCCGCTTCGAATAAGCCTGTTTTCTCAGTCTTTCGCTTACATTTTTTACAGAGTTTCCGGACAAGCCTCTGGTTTAGAACTGCTGAGACGCTTGATGTTACCTGATAAGGCTCGATACCCATCTCTAACAGCCGAAGAAATGCTCCCGCGGGCGTGCCGCTGTGCATTGTACTCATTAGCAGATGTCCCGTTAGTCCTGCCTCGATAGCTATCTTTGCGGTTTGGGCATCCCGTATCTCTCCAATCATAAGAACCTGCGGGTCCTGCCGAAGCAGCGAGCGCAAACCTGTCGGAAATGTCATTTGGCCATGAGGTGTAATCTGCACTTGTGTAGCACCCTCAATCACGATTTCCACAGGGTCTTCAAGGGTAACAACGCTCTTGCCGGGAAAACTTTTTAGAATGTGCCGTAAAAGAGCAGCCAATGTGGTACTTTTTCCACTGCCCGCGGGGCCGGTCAGCAATAAGACGCCCTGATTTTTTGCGGCTATTGTTTTCAATACTGTGTATATATCTTTTGAGAAGCCCAAATGTCCCAGGTCCATAAGTTCAATATTGCTGTAGAATAATCGCACGACCGCTCGTTGACCGTGTATTGTCGGGAAAACGGCGAGCCGCTGGTCCATAATTCGCTCATCTCTGCTCTTGCTGATTTCAATCCGGCCTTCCTGGGGTATGTCGTTGCGGTAAGTCAAGAGTCCTCCTAATACCTTCAGTCTTGCAATTACATTGCCAGACAGGGACTTTGGCAGCTCTTCGACGGTGTTTAAGACGCCATCGAGCCGAAATTTTACCACTAATCCAGCACCGGTAGGTTCGAAATGGACGTCACTCGCTCCGGATTTTACAGCTCTTTTGAGTAGTTCATCCACCAGAGATACCACATCCTGGGCATCTGTTTTCTGGTTGGAAGAGCCGTTCTTGCAATTATTTGTAGTCATATTTTGTAATCTGATACCAGATTTTGCATTTTTCCGGTACTGTACTTGCCAATGTTAAGACGCAATGGCACTTCAAAACGTTACCTGAAAAAGCGATTTTTTTTGCATTTTTTGTATAATTTATGTTAACATATTCTTAGGTGCTGCGTCTTAACATATAGAACAATGTAAGACATTCGAAATTTTGCCAGAAAATGCTTATGTTTGCCAAGACCATAAGTTACGGATTGTTGCGAGATTTTGCTGCCCAGCAACGCTGGGTTCTGATAAACGAAGCCGTCAGCGAAGACCAGCGGTGGATATTGTCCACGATGCAGAAGCATGGGCAGGAGATAGTTACAATGCTCTGGCGAATATTGGGTAACGAGCAGGATGTTTGTGATGCCTACCAGGATACGTTTCTTCAACTGGCACATTATGAAGGAGGGCAGTCCACAGGATGCCTTACGGCAAAACCCAAACATGTAAAAGCCTATATTTTCCGTACTGCGAACAATGTAGCCATCTCAATGTTAAGGCGCAGAATAGCTGAGAGAAAGAGAACGTCAACGGCAAATCTTAAATCTCAAATCTTGACTGTCGTCAGACAAGTTTCAAATTTCGCCCGCGAAAGAGCTTGATTCCAACCTTAATTTCAAATTTCAAATTTCAAATTTATTTGATGCTGTATAGCTCAACTGCCTGAACATCTCAGAAACGTCATAACATTACGTGACCTGGCAGAATTGTCTTATGCGCAAATTGGCAGGATATGTGGTTAGCGGATAGCGTAGAGCGTACAGCGGATAGAAAAAAGAAACTATACGCTAAACGCTATACGCTGAACGCTGGGATACGAACGGCGAGGGTTTACAGATGCAAAGCGCTCCAGATATTGGTTATATGGATGGGGAAAGAAGAATAACAATGACAATCTTAAATTTCAAATTTCAAATCTTGACTGTCGTCAGACAAGTTTCAAATCTCAAATGTCGACGAATCAGGGGCTGGTTAAGTGAAGCTACAAGCAGGCATTTTGGTCCTGACGCAGGCTGGCTGCAAAACCACATTACCAATTGTCCGAGATGTCAGCGGCGGCTCGTATCATACGGTTCACCCGCCCCTAAGACGTTGGCGGGTAAAGTCAATCTTGCGTTATCGGCCATAAAATCTCAACCTCACAAGCTCGATTTATTGATGTGTGCAAATGCACAGGCCATTGGCGTGCTGAAACATAGTCTTCGCCAGGCACAAAAAGCCAAGAAGCTGAGAACGATAAGGCCTGAGCCAAAGCTGCGGGAGAGATTCGGCAAGTATGCAAGCTCAACGGCAAATATAGCGGCTTGTATTGCAATCATGCTTCTTATGAAATTTGGTGTCTTTTCCTCTATGGATACGTTCCAGACCCGGGGCCAAAAAGTCATCAAACAGTATTATGCCAGCCGTGTAGGCGATGACCTGGCCGATGAGATTTTCCCAAAAGATACTAAGTTATCTGTCCACTCGAAAAACTCGGTGTCCCTTCGGAAAACTCTATCTTGATGACGATTCGTAGGGACGAGCCGCTATCTCTGGCTGCGATTATCAGCTTTGTCGGTCTGTTCGTAGATTTGAGCGATATCGAAGAGCAATGCTTCGAGTTTCGAAAAATATTCATCTTCAGAAAACTTCTCTTTTGCATCACGCAGCTTTACGACTTCAAGCTCAAGGCGGTCCCGCTGCGCTCGCAGGCCGGGCCGTATTTTATTCTCGGCTTCGCTGTGGACTATGTGAAACTGATGGGCGCGGTAGCCATCGAGACCCGCCTGGGCGGGCTCGGCCTTTCCTACAGGCCGGATGCCTCGAAACCAATCAGCGCGAGTGCCCAGCCCATCTCCGTTGTCGTCGAGCAGTGCATGCTCCGTGACCAGACGACCGGCGGCAGAGTAGAATTCATCAACGCGGCCGGAGGCGGTCAGAAATGCCTCAAGCAGGGAGGTTTGACCATCCTTGTCAAGGTCCGCTTGTGGCTCGGCTATCGCGCCGGCCAGATATTGGCCAAAACGCGTATAGTTCTGTTCATAGCCGCTCTTGGTCGCGGTGATCACAACACGCCCCTGCGCCGACAGCTTACTTAGGAAAGGGGCGCTTGACGAGGCGGTGTTGATCACTACAATAGGCCTGAGCAATGGCTTAAGCCATTCGGCCAGGTCATCTGCCGAGATATCGGGGCCTCGGAGGTTAAATTTCGCCGTCTTGCCGTCGAAAGTTCCGTGCCCGATTAGGACCAGCCACAAAGCAGCGGTGGTCTGTTTCGATTCACCCGCCAATGTTTTTTGTAGTGCCGTACGATCATTAGACCCTTCAACTGTATCTAAACCAATTGCAGCAAATTTCGCATCACCTTTTGAGCAAGCTTCCTCCCAAAGACGGGCCCATTTGGTGAATTGCGCCCCATACTCCTCAGTCCCGGCAGCACCGATGACAACAATTACGTAAGGTTTTTGCTGGTTTTCCTGCTCTGCTCTTTGCGTGGAGGGCATAGTCCCATCGAGAACCAAAATACTAATCAATAGTATTGTTATTACTTTCATGGCATCCCCTTCCAGCGGCGCAGAGTCCATTCTCCGGCAAAGCACATCAGAATAAGCAGGAAAATGGCCGGTAATATCCCCCGCAAATCCCACAATGGCTTGATCCAAGTATCCGTGATAGGGGCATCCCGACTGGGCAGGCTGCGAACAAAATCCTCTAACGCGTTAAGCTCAATAACCTGACCTCCGGTCTCTCGCGCAATTCTTTCAAGCAGCGGGCGGTTGGTTCTGATCGACCGAAACTCATGGGCTTCGAGATCGACGGCCCATCCGGTCTTTGCATCGCCGACCTCGACACCATTGGCATCATTCACAACGGCTGTAGCAAAGTAGCTGCCGTTATAGCGGGGGATGTACGTGGCCTCAAACAGCCCGCTTTCAGTGAGCACGGGTTCTGCAGTCAGTTGCAGATTCTCACCCTCGGGATCACGCACTTCTATGGCAATCGAAACATTATCCATTGGCTCGAAATCTTTCTTGCGGACCTGAACTTGAAATACTACCGGTTGGTTTACCTGGTCGCGTTTATGTGCGGCTTGGAATGAAATCCGATTCGGCACGTCTGCGACCAGCCACCGCAGTGTCTGTCTCCAGAATCTATTCATGTCATCACGCATTTGGCTCTGTTTCATGCCCCAGCGCCAAATATCGCCGATAGTCAGTGCTGCTGCTCGCCCGTTACCGTATCTATGTACCACCAAGGCCGGGAGCTGCTGGGCCGGTTCTTCGCCGACGGTAGCAAGTACTCGCGCACCCGGCTTGATGGCCCGCACGCAATTGAGCACACGAAATGCGGGCATCTCCAACAGCCGTTGTAGTTCATCCTGCTCATTGTCGCACAATCTGGCCCACGGCTGCAGCCAGCCTTCGCGAGTCAGGTTCAAATAGGCTCGATTTACCGTTTCCTGCCGGGCCAGCCGGTCCAGATAGACCGGCAGAATATGCCCGATGGGCGTGCGTTGGAAGTTGCCCTGCTGGAACGATTCTTTCCCGCCGAGCATTAAGAAACCACCACCGCGCTTGGCTACGAATTCCTGAAGCAGCTCCATTTGGTCATGCGAAAAGAACTCTGCTTCGATGTCATCGAGTATGACTGCGTGATAGCCGAACAACTCTTCTCGTGTTTTGGGAAATCCATCGCGAAGCTCCGCCTCGTCACGTGTGTTAAGGCGCACGAAAACCGGCTGGTCGTACTCCGAAAGGAGTCCTTCGGACTGCTCGGTCTGCTCCTCATCTTTGTTATCAAATCCGCGAAACAGCGGATTGCTCACCTCACCGGCGCGTCCCCGCCAATCGTATTTCGGCTCCCGTCTTGCGACACGAAGCAGTCCCACTAATTGCACTTGCTCATCTTCACTGATTGCCCGTCGCAGGAATTTATATTCCCAGTTCGGCCTGCCGGTTACATACAGAATCCGGTATGGACCCTTGCCCCGGTCCACAACAAGTGTGCGTTTATTGTTGACTAATGTCGCTTCCGATGGTGCTTCGAGTTGGTCCGGCAATCTATCCTGTGGGCCCGACGAAGTCGGGTCTGATCCAGTCCAGGGCTTCGCCCTGGCTTCTGCGACGTTAAGATGATAGAACAAAACACCGGTCTTGTCCGGACGCAGACGAAAACGAAATACCTGTTTCTCATCGTTTTTGGAGATTTTGTGTGTTTGTCGTTCCACCACTTTACCTGAATTTTCAATCAAGCCCACCGCAATGGTCTTGCCGGCGTATCCGGAGACCTCAACATCGGCCTGGATCATCACTGGAGCATCTTCGAAAGACGTCTGGCTGACAGATACATTTGTTAGGGAGATATCTTTTAGTGGTCGCCGGCCACCTATTACGACCGGGTAAACCGGCGGCACACCCGACCCCGCACCAATTGTCCCGCGGCGATGTACTCCCGACCTGTCGGTTTCGGTGGTAGGCGGCGCCGCTTCGGCTGCAATTGGTGCGGGGTAGAATTGCTCAGCCATATCCGTAGCATTGCCGTCGGTCATCAAGAGCACACCGGCCAACGGCCTGCCTCGGTAGCGTTCGGCAATTGTTCGCAGGGCCACACCGATAGCAGAAGCCTTGCCGTCAAAAGTCAGCTCTGAAAAGTCCGTTGTTCGGCGTAACCGCGAATCAAATACGTATTGGCGAACCTGGAAATTATCGGCCAGAGTGCCAAGCCAATCGGCCCCGCCCCCTGCTTCCGCAGGGGCAAGCTTGTCCCCGCGCAAGCGGGGAGCGGGTTTGACCCGATCCGGGGCTTCGCCCCGGTCGAATTTTAATTCAGCTTGCCCGCTGCGGCTCGTTGCGACTTGTCGCAATGCGGCGAGAAGGGTTTCTCCGCGGCTTAGGCTCATGTCGTGGTCCCGAACGTTCATGCCGCTGCTATTATCAGCAATAACCACAAACAGATTAGCCCCGGATTTGGCACGTCTCCCACTCCACAACGGCTCCAGCAGACACAGTAACAGCACCAATACGCCCAAAAGCCTAAGACAAAAGGCGGTCTTGTGGACCGCACCTATCTCTGCTGAGCGCCGGTACGACCAAACCAGTATTATAACGGTCGCAATTAACACCGGCACGGCCGGCCAGACCCACGGGCTTTCAGGGATTGTGATGGACCCGAGCAACATCATCAATCGACACCTCCCAGGTTTTCATAGTACCTTCGCACCAATTCGGCAAATCGGCTGGGTACCGGGTCGCGATCGATAGGTACAAGCGCCTCGTCCGACTGAAGCTGAGCTAACTTATCGCTGAGATGTTTACGCAATTCGGTCAACGGATTGGTGATCTGCTGCTGAACCAGGTCCCACTGCGGCTCTTTGCCGTGACGCTTGAACTCGGCCCGGATTGAACGGGCGCGGTCTCGTACTCTTGCCGCTTCATCGCGTAACTCGCGTTCGGTGAGCATCTCTTCCACATCACGGAGGCGGTCGGACCATTGCCGGAAATCTCTGCCGGTAAACGGACCGTTAGGGTCAATCCTGTCCCACTGCCCGGATTGACTGCCGCCCCAGCCGCCTGGGTCGGCTCGCCCGCCGACGTCAGTCACCTGTCTTCGCGAGCCGCCGCGCGGGGAATCCTGTTGTCGGACGCTGTTAGGGTCAGATTCGGCAGGATTATCCCCGCTTGTGGGTGCATTTGCAGATGCCCTGCCGTCCTGTGGCTGATTCGCGGATTGCCTGTCCCGGCGTTCACCCCGTCCCGTCTCCGACGGGCGGGGTTCACCATCGGCTCCGGGTTGAGCATCGGCATCCGCCCTGGCGGACTGCTGATTCGCCGCTGAGTCTGCCGGCTCATTGGGGTCACCTGATCGCTGCCGGCCGGCATGGGCAGCCTCTTCATCAACCTGTCTAATCAGCTCATCGAGCTGTTGTCGGGCCAGACGCAGCGATTCAGCCTCGTCGCCGAGCACATTTCCGGCAGCCTCTTCGACGCCTTCCCTTATGTTTTCGATTCCTTTACCGGCCCGTCGCTCAATCTCCTGTGCCTGCGGAAGGAAGCTGCGTCTGAGCAGCTCACCGGTTGCCTCAAGAGTTCTGTCAACATTGTCAGTGCTTGCCCTGCGCAACGTATCGTAGAGCTTTTTCGAAAGCAGCGGCTCGGAAGTCTCCGCTTGCTCGCTCACATTTTTCATCTGGTCAATCAGCTCTTCGGTACTCTTTCTCTGCCCTTCGACCCGCTCCGCTATTTCGCGGTTCACGCCGGAATCCGCAAGTGTCTTTCGTTCCGAATCTATCTGCCGTTTTATCTCATCGGCTATTTCTTTCTGTCGCTGGTCGAGCTGCTGCGCCTGGTCTCGCATATTGCGCATCTGCTCGGTAAACTGCCCGGAGGTCCTGCGTTGGAATTCGTCACGCATCTGCTCGAGCTCACGCTGTGCACGCGTGGCCGAAGTGACGGCCCGTGAAACCATCCCCTGCTCCAGCTCCTCAGCAGACTGACGGATTCTTGACCGGCTCTGACCGAGCCGCTCTCTTGCCTCAGCCATACGCCGGTGGTTCTCAGGCCTCTCCATTCGCTGCTGGAGCTCGTCAACGTCCTGGAGCGCCTCGAACTGTTCTTCTCTGAGACGCTTTAGCTCCCGGCGAATCTCCTGCCTCTGCTCCTCGGTCTGGGCCTGCCGAAGCGCTACCTGAGTCTCTTTGAGCTTGTTGCTTATTTCATTTTGCCGTCGTGCCAATTCGCGAAGCCGGTTAAGGACCTGAAGATCCTCACGCTGAGTCGTTTGCTCCTGGGACTGGGCCAGACGCTCTGTCTCATATCGGTCCTCTCTTTGTCTGAGCTCCAATTGCTGCAATTGTTGCTCGGAGCGGGCAGAGGCGCCGTTATTACTTCTACCGGAGCCCCGGCCGCGTGCAATTTGATGCTCGCGTTCTCTCAATTTGAGCAGCTCTTGATAGGCTAACTGCTCCGCAGCCAACGCCGGCGTCAGCTCTGCTGCCGAAGCGGTTTCCACCGCCTCACTCAGATGCTCCAGCGATGTCTCCATATGCTTTGCAGCTTCCTGCAGCGCTTTAATCGCGGGCGCATCTTCGGCCTGTGTCAAAGCCGACTGGGCCTGCTGAAGCACATCAGCCTGCGACTCATGGACGACATCGAGGTCTTCTTTGTAGCTATCAGCTCCGCCCGACTGGGTGGCCTGCTGCTTGATGTTCCACGTAGCGATGATAATCTGCTTCTGCAAACGGGCGAGCTGTGCGCCTTGCCGGCCCTGCTGCTGCTCACTGTTTTGTTGGTTCTGGCTGCGCTGGCTTTTGGATGACTGGCTTTCGCGAAATACCTCCTCGAAGTGGCGTATCTCCGCAAAGTACATATCGCTGGAGGTTCTGCGGGCCTTGCCGTCCGGACCCACATCGTCGGCCCAGAAGTAGTACGTCAGCAGCTGATCCGGCTGGGTGTTAAGCTCTTCCAGCGCCAGCAGGTGCTGAACCTGTTGTTCCTCATTTGATACCGCCGACTGACTCAGCGTGACGTCTCTGCTCTGGGTGCCTGCAAGGGTGTAACTCAGCCCATATCCGGTCACGCCATAGTCGTCCGAGACCTCAGCTTCCAGGCTCAGCTCCTCTAAAGGCGACGCCAGCACGTCACGATTGGGAAATATGGGCTTGAGCTCGGGCGGCAGGTTCTTATGGACATCAATCACAAACCGCGGCGGCATCTTGTTCGTCAGCCCCTGAGCATCAGCTAAGTGCAGCTCATATCGTTGGTTCTGCGTTACGGTGATTGAAGTGGTATAGATGTTTCCGCCATTGGCGGACTCATCATCGGCGCTTAGACCGAGAGCGGATTTGTCTTTGGCGATAAGCTGTGCCGTAGTTACCGGTTTGTTGAGAGTAAAGACAAAAGTAACCTCGGAACCTTCAATTACACTGATCTGCCGTGTGTTTTTGATGACCTTTTCGGGCAGTTTTGTATATGAGGGATAAACAATCTTCGCATCAGCTCTTTGGAGCGCAGGGTGCTCGTAGGCGCTTATTCTATAGTCGCGGGTACGCCTGCCCGCGTACTCGATATGGTAGAGAAGGTTGTTATTGACCTCTGGAATAAGGCCGCCAAACACAGGATCGTCAAGGTTCTTAGTCAGGGTGATTTGCTGCTTGTCCTTTTCAGATAGGCCTATCCACAGCTTTGCTTCCGGCGGCACTCGCCCGTCGAACCGTGCCAGTATCACTACCGCCATTCCTAATTCCACGGTGGTGTCTCCCGGACTGACAGTGATATTGTAATCTCTGCCGGCCAGCAAACCCCTATCGATTGTGAACAGAGAAGGGACAGACGGTAACAGTTGTAACAGTGCTAAAAAGATAAATGATAGCGCTGCAATCGACGCCAACTCTGCTAACAGGAGCTTCTTCGATGACACGCTCCGTAACCAATCGTATTTAGTCGCATGTCTCAGAGCTTCGCCAATGACTCGTTCCTGAAGATAGCCTAATTGACCGCCGAGTCCTTCCCGCTCTTGTTCTATCGCAGTCAATAGTAACGCCTGCATATCAGGATGTTGCCGCTCAATATTTCGTGCCACGGCCCGGTAATCCGGGTGCATGTGACTAAATTTGTATAAGGCCAAAACCGTCGCCAGCACGGTTGAGATGCATAATGCCCAGTTTGCGATAGGCGAGCTCCATCCCCAAAGCCAATCAGCACCTATCAGACCGACACCTATGAGCCCCGAAACTAACCAATAGACTGACAGCTTCCACGCTAAATACAGACGCCTTCGGCGTTTCACTATTGGTCGCAGTCGTTTGCGAAGAGCTTTTTCAATCATTTCTCTTCTCCCTCTGAAGTCTGAAGTCAGAAGTCAGAGTCTGTCCTCTGTTTTCTGTTCTCTGTTTTCTGTTCTCTGTCCTCTGTACCGGACGGGTCAACCACCCCGCCAGCCAGATCTCAATTAGCGACACAGCTAACAATGCAATAAACACCCACCGCCAAACTTTCTGCTCATATTCCAATCCGGCGAGGCTGCTGTGACGCCTTACCTGTTCAGTTCGCTCGACTGCAACGCTTGAAGGCTGCTTGAATAAAACACCGAACCTTTCAAGATCTTCGATTGGCATGGCGGCTGTTTGGCATTCCTTGGCGGGCAGATTGACCGCGAACAGCTCAGCAGAATCCGCCGAAGCGGCTATGTCACTCCGCGAAGGAGGATTCCCAACGGACGACTCAATGGCATAAATTCCCGGCAAGTCCGTCTGAGTAAAGACCTGTTGGCCGGCATCTATACTAATCAGGGAATTATTGGGTTTGCGAATCTGCAAGTTCACGGCTCGATTGCCACCGGCCTTTATTGAGTGCGGTATGGGTATATGGTCACCTACGAAGTACTGCGATTGCTGTCCTGCACGGACTCCGCCGTACTCAAGGATTGAGTAAAGCAGCGGGACAAATTTGGATGAAAGCGCGAGCTGACTGTCTGACGGGTGCCAGCCGCAGGTAAATACGAGCAGCGAGCCTTTGCCCACAGGCAGCTCAATCCAGGCCGGATCCCCGCTGTCGAAACGAGCTAACACCCGAGCGTCCGGCAAAGCAGACTCCGCCGACCCGTCCTCCGCAGCAGCCCCGCTGCGGAGGGCCGAAGCGGCTTTGTCGCTCCGCGAAGGCCCCGCCGAAGGCGGGTTTGATCCAGTCCAGGGCTTCGCCCTGGCCCCAATATTTATCCGTCGGTATTTCCAAAAGTGAATCTGGGTGAAGTCTCCAAAGCGAGGTTCGGAGAAAGGCCCCAGCAGCGGATGTTCGAATTCAATCCGGCCGAGCATGGCGTATCGGTCAACATCGGCCTCCTCAGATTCGATGGTTTCAATGCCTGCAAGGCCTGCCACGGTTTTGGCCTCGTCGATGGATTTCATAACCAGCAGAAGCGTTCGGCCCGATTCGAGGTATCGGCGCAAGGAAACGAGGTTCTCCTGGTTGACCGCATCGGCCGTAATAATCAAATGTGCCGTCTCAATGTCTGTTTCTGCGATGGTCTTGTTGCCTGGACGGGAAATGACATGAGGCTTGAGTGCGCCGGTGGCCCCAAAGGCCCGCCGAACATAATACAACATTCCCTTGGAATCGTTGGGATTGTCACTGCCTATGTAAAGGATATTGACCTCCTGCTGCAAATACGGTGCTAAATAGAGGGTATTGTCAAAGTCGTGATCGTCGCCCGTCAATATCAGCTTCCGGGCTTCTGACCCGTCTGACCGGGCCGGAGCACGCACGACAATACTATGACCGGGCGGCACATAAACATCTACAGCCCGGCTTGATGCGCTTGCAGCCGTATCATCGGCCCAGTTCAGTTGAAATCGCTCTGCGGTCGCATCGGACGAGTTGGTGATGCGAATGCCGGGGCGGCTGTCATGAGCGGGACCACCCAGGCCGCTGCGGTCCGTCACCAATTGTAATGCCGCATTGGTGGTGCCCTGGCTCCGAACCGGCTTGACCACCAATTCCATCTCTTCAGGCCATTCGTAGGCGTGCATCGCCTCAAGGTTGCTGCCCTCTTGCAAATCGCTGATAAGCACCACCCGGCGCATTGCGGTAGTTTGTTGTCCGTCGTTGACTTCATCGTCTTCAATAGCTTCTGCCGCGCTGACTAAGGCGTTACCAAGATTGGTCAGGGCCCAGCCCGGTGACAATTTCGATATATGTTCGATTGCGATCGACGCACGCTGAGTGGGATCTAGCGCCCCCCATTGTTCGAATCCCATTTGTGTTTTTGTGCTCCGATCGAAGCTCATAACGCACACTCGAACATCTTGACTGACATCCTCTAATACTGACTGTGCCTCGCTGATTGCCTGGTCCCACATTCCGGCACGTCGCATGGATGCACTGGTATCGATTAACAGGACTATGCGCCTGCCCAGGCCGACCCGGCTCTCCACGGCCTCTCGTGGGAAAAATGGACGCGAGAAGCCAAAGGCAAGCAGGCACAATATTATGCACCGTAAAATCAAAAGCAGCAGGTTTTCCAGACGGCTGCGGTTCTTGAATCGCGGTATTGTAGTACGCAAAAACATCAGCGAGCTAAACGTTACGCGCTTGCGCGTGTGGCGGCGAATCATATGCAGCACGATCGGTAAACCGACCGCGGCGATACCTGCCAGAAATAATGGATAAAGGAAACTCATACCTTAGTCCTGACTTTTGAACCACCTCTGTATATGACCCGTTTTCTACGGCGCATCCTGTCCTGCAAGAAGTCCAGCAGAGCCAAGTCAAACGGGCGATCTGTTGGGAACAAATGGTAATCGATCCCAAGGTTTTGGCATGTGGAATTAGCTTTAATCAAATGATTGTCCAGCATACGTTTGTAACTTGTCTGGGCGTCGGACGGATCGACGTACATGTTGCGCCCGCTCTCTATATCCTGGAAGATTGCCGGCGAATCAAAGTCAAAGTTCAGCTCGGACGGATCCAGAACATGAAACACCACAACATCATGGCCGCCCGCGCACAGATAATTCAAGTCTTGTTCGAGCCGGTCAATCGACGTTAGCAGGTCGGAAATCAGCACGATTAGGCCGCGCCTTGTCAGCGTTCCAGCTATGTGCCGTAGCGGTGGACCCAGGTCAGTGGTACTGCCTTCGGGATAAGCTTCCAATGCCAGCATTAAGCGGCGCAGATAACCTGACCGGTTGCGCGGCACTAAATATTGCCTGATCTGATCGTCGAATGTCGCCAAGCCGACGGCATCTCCCTGAGTAAAGAGAAAATAAGCTAACGTCGCGGCCAATGTGCCGGCGTATTGCGACTTAGTATAGCCTCCGGAACCGTAGCCCATCGATCGGCTGTGGTCAATTAGCAGGTGGCAGCGCAGGTTCGTCTCATCTTCGAACTTCTTGATGTAATATCGATCACTGCGAGCATAGAGCCGCCAGTCAATGTAGCGGGGGTCATCGCCAAGGGTGTATTGGCGATACTCGGTGAACTCGACCGAAAAGCCGTGATAGGGACTTCGGTGAATACCCTTCCAGAATCCCTCAACGATTACTTTGGCCCGCAGCTCCATCGACTTGATCCTCATCAGCGAGGCCGGATCGATCATACCCCCTGCTTTTGCAGGGGAAAGCTTGTCCCCGCGCGGACGGGGAGCATTACTGTTAGTGCCATCCAAGTTTGATGCTGCCGCCTTACCTTTCATTTGGTGTTTCTCTCTTTGACCGATTTCAGCAAACGATCGACGAGATTTTCAATGACCACGCCCTCGGCCTCGGCGCGGTAATTGATTAATATGCGATGTCGAAGCACCGGATGGGCCAGTGCCCGTATGTCCTCGAAACTTACGTGCGACCTGCCGTAAAGCAGTGCTCGGGCCTTAGCGCCAAGCACCATATATTGCGACGCCCGCAAACCGGCCCCCCACATGACCCACTCGTTGACGAAATCCAATGAATTATCCGGACCCGGACGCGATGCTGCTGCGATCCTCACCGCGTAACGCACCACATCCTCGGCGACAGGTACCTTGCGAACTACGCCGCGAAACCGCAGCAGGTCTTCGCCGCTGAACACCTGCTTGATAGGTTCGGGCTCGGTGGTGGTAGTCTGGCGAACGACCTCAACCTCGTCATCTTCCGGCAGGTAATCAATCAAGACATTGAACATAAACCGGTCGAGCTGCGCTTCAGGCAGCGGATAGGTGCCTTCCATCTCGATAGGATTCTGTGTTGCAAAGACAAAGAACGGCTCGCTGAGCGCATGGCATACGCCGACAGCGGTAACATGGTGTTCCTGCATCGCCTCGAGCAAGGCCGCCTGTGTTTTGGGAGGTGTGCGGTTAATCTCGTCGGCAAGAATCATGTTGGCAAAAATCGGGCCCTTTACAAAAACCATCTTTCGCTCTCCGTCGGTCTGCTGAAGGATTTCAGTGCCGGTGATGTCGGCGGGCATAAGGTCCGGTGTAAACTGAATGCGTTGAAACTTCAGGTTAAACAGCTCCGTGAGAGATTTGACTAACAGTGTCTTGGCCAGACCCGGGGCACCGGTAATCAGACAGTGTCCCCCGGAAAGCACTGCGATAATCAAATGCTCGATAACATCTTCCTGGCCGACGATTACTTTTGAGAGCTCAGCACCGATGCGCTCACGTGCCTCCTTGATCTGTTCGACAGCCCGCCGTTCAAATTCGTATGTCTTGGTAGCCAAAGTCATTTTCCTTTCAATGAGTCATTGCGTAAAACACTATATTGATCCCCAGCGGGTATGCCTTCTTCTCTGAAAACTCCCGAAAATACCATTCGTCCTCCCCCTCGCGTTCCCATCCGTCACCAAGGTCGGTGTTGTGACAGATAATAGACATAATCCGGCCTTTGTCATCATAGATGGCCTTGTAATGTGGTACCCGCGCATCCTCCCGCTCCCAGGTGATACCGTAAGAGCGCCCCCCTATAGCAACGCCGATGCTGGGAATCTGCGGCTTTTCCTTGAGCTCGAATACGGCATGGAAGATCGGGTGGCTTAGTGGAAGCTCAACCGGTTCGCGATCGGGAAACACCCGCTTGATTTCACGATAGAAGTTATACCACTCATCTTCACCCCAAAAATCATCGACCATCAGAAACCCACCGTTCAGCAGGTAACGACGGAGAATCTTGACCTCTTCTTCGCTGAAGACCAGCCGGCCGGGCTCCACGATATAGATGAAGGGGTAGTTGAAGAGTTTCGGGTCCGTCAGCTCGAGTACCACTCCGTCAGGATTAACTTCCATCGAAGTCAATTGGTGCAGGCGGAAGGAGAAGTTCAAATCGCTGTCGGGGTAGTCCGTTGCCCAGTTGCCGCCGCTAAAGCCGCGACCATAACCACGTTCGTAATCGCGACTAGGGCTTCGGCGACCAGACCTGCCTCCATATCCACCTCTGCCGTATCCGGACGAATACCGGATTCGCACGAATGTGAAGACATCATGTGAAAACTCCTTGTCGGGCTCCCAATCGGGGCGTTCAGCGTTCAGCGTATAGCGTTTAGCTTTTTTAGCGTTTAGCGTATAGCGTTTAGCGTTTTTAGCGTTTAGCGTATAGCGTTTAGCGTTTAGGCTTTTACTATCCGCTGCACGCTCTACGCTATCCGCTGTACGCTCTACGCTATCCGCTGTACGCTCTCCGCTATCCGCTGTACGCTCTCCGCTATCCGCTGCACGCTCTACGCTATCCGCTGTACGCTCTACGCTATCCGCACTGGAATATCTCTGTGCAAACACCACACCGGCTACAACACATGCCACCACGAGTAGAATAATGAACCACTTTGATTTTGTCACGGTACATCCTCCTGAATTGCCGGCAGCTCACTTTGGTCGTTTGGTGTGGACTTGTATTCCGTCCCGTCGGGACGGGCGCCGTTAGTAATTTTCAACAATAGACGATGGGCCTGGCGAAAACGTGGTGCATCTGCCAGGGCCTCGAGCACATATCGCTTTGCCGTGACAGGGTCCCGCTCTTGAAACAACCGCGCCAGGCGGTAATTGATATCTGCCGGATCCGCGGGATCCAACAAAAGCAGACGCCTGTACGATTCAATAGCCTGGTCGTTTTGGCCGAGTTCTTCGTTGGCCCGGCCCACGCACCAATGAACAGTCCCTAACATAGGATAGACCGCGAGATACTTGTTTCCATTCTCAAGGACCGCACGCCAGCTCTTTTGCTCCATAGCGATCTCCATGAGACGTCCGTAGGCCTCCGCCGCGTTGGCCGAGATTGTAACTAACTTGTTGAGCACTTGGCGTTCCTGTTCGGTCTCGGCAAGTTTGCGATGTACCCGGGCAAGGAGACCATAAGCGTTACCCTCGCCGGTATAGTTCGGATAAATGGAGATCAGCTTCTTGAGCGGCGTCTTGGCCTGTTCCCACTTTTCATCAGCCAAAAGATGGCTGGCATGCAGCCTAAGGGCCCAAAAGCTGTTGGGGTGCTTGGTCAGCCATTTGGCTAATGCCTCTGAGTCAGCGGAATCAACTTGTCCATTTTCTGGTTGCTCCCAGTCAACATTCCGAGCCAGACCCTCGGCCCGCTTTCGAGCAAAGGCCTCAAATTGTTTTTCAATCTTCTCGATCGGTGCCGCCCGCTTGGATATGACGCTGTTGATTTCTTCGCCTTTAGCTAAGTCCGCGAGAATCGCCTTGATGGACGCCTGGCCGAACCGCTCGATGAGAAACTCCACCACAAGCGACGACTCGTAGTACGCAAACTGCAAGTGCATGGGCGTGAGCGGACTCAAAAACGCACTGCTTAGCTTGCTAATCGGTGTCAGCTCCCCTCCAAGGACCATTTTGCGATACTGTGGGTTCATCTGTTGGCCCCAGGCGGGATTACGCTGCATTTCTTCGTAAACGGAAATCCCTTCACTAAGCCAGCGCGGCATTTTGTTATGCGTTAGATTGAGTGTGACTACATGACAAAACTCGTGCCACAAGATTGACTCCCAGTTGACTGCTCTCGAAGCCTTGGGACTGTTGGCAGTAATCACATTACCAAAACACACCCCGAGAAATCCGTCCCCGCCGGGCATGCCGAACGTGCGCACAGCGAAATCCTGCTGATTAGGGAACAACTCCAATGTAACGGGCTCATCCAATTCGAGGCCGTATTTTTGGCATAGCTCCGACTTGGCCTGCTGCAGCAGCTTCAAGACCCTGTCACCATACACAGCCGCTTCGATCTCGTCCATTCGAATGATGAACCTATCTGCGGTCAGCGTTTTGAATTTGGACATGTTATCGCGCAGATTGACAAGGTTGTAGGCCATAACATTGTATTGGTCCGCTTTGTAAACCTCATCGGCCAGGGTCCAGCCCCGGGATTCGCCACCTAATCGAAGCAGGTCCTGGGCTAACTGGATTTTTGCCGGCAGATAATCCTTATCGAGCTGCAATGCCTGACGCTGATAAGCAGCGCCTTCAGTAAACCGATAGTTCTGCGACAACTTTCTTCCGATTAGATAGTCCACCCGAGGATTAGTCGGCCAAAACTTCAGCGCATTAGTGCGGCAGGTATTGACCGCATTGGGCTCATTTCCCAGATGGGCTAAGACGCAGCGGTATGCCCAGGCCTCTGAGTGCCACGGATTTACAGCCGCAATCCGATCGAGCAGCTTGCCCGCCCCGGCATAGTCTTCGCAATCGATTTGGTGTTCGGCCAACAGCAACAAGGCGGGCACATGATTGGGATTCACATAAAGGGCCGCATCTAATGATTTGACCATTAAATTACGGTCACTATGGTAAAATGCCTTGGCCAATCCGCAGTGCATGTCCGGGTCGTCACCGAGCCGTTCGAGAGCTTTACGATACTGATTAGCA
This sequence comes from Planctomycetota bacterium, assembly GCA_043824065.1. Lineage (GTDB taxonomy): Bacteria > Planctomycetota > Phycisphaerae > Sedimentisphaerales > Anaerobacaceae > NIOZ-UU13. The sequence goes on from JBDRTM010000116.1 coordinate 18,651, forward strand.
GCTAACTCGTAGTCTTGCTTGTCTAGCGCAAGTGCTCCGGCTGCAAGATAGGCTTGGCGGCAATTCGGGTCAATCCTCATGGCCCGGTCAAAAAGCTGCTCCAGAACAATCCGAGGCTCGGAGCCAAGCAGCAGCAGTGCCTCTCCTAAGGCAACCAGGTCCGGAGGGTCCCAGTATTCAATTTTGAACCAGCGGCCGTACCGGTAGATTTTCGCTAACATTTCAGAGGCATAGTCAGTCTGGCCGCAGTATAGATTGGCGGTATGCCCCAGCTTTAGCAAGCGAATACTCACTGGATAACGCAGCAGGGCAGAGTCAATTTCCTTGGCGGCCTGGTCATATCGGCCCAGTGCCATCAGCGACTCGACCATCAGAATCCACCACTGTAATTTGAAATTTGAAATTTGAAATTTAAGATTTTGTTCTTCAATGGCTTTTTGGGCCGACTCAATACATTGGGTATATTGGCCTCTCTTGAATTGCTCGCGGGCTGACGCCATAGTCGGTGTAGAATCTGGTTTGTCGTTGTCGAAGCTGGTATCGAAACTGGAGACTCGAAAGTTGCCCAGTTGTAGAAGCTCGTTTGCCGGTGTCGAAGCTGGTATCGAAACTGGAGCTTTTTTAGCGTTTAGCGTATAGCGTTTAGCGTTTAGGCTTTTACTATCCGCTGTACGCTGTACGCTATCCGCTGCACGCTGTACGCTATCCGCTATTTTGCTGGGTCGAGTTTCCAGTGCGAGCATCGATACGAGCATCGACAACCCTAAACGAAATTGGTTATTGGATACGAGCATGCCATCATCAAGATAAAACTTAAAGAAGATGAAGCTGGTTTGTCGTTGTCGAAGCTGGTATCGAAACTGGAGACTCGAAAGCTGCCCAGTTGTAGAAGCTCGTTTGCCGGTGTCGAAGCTGGTATCGAAACTGGAGCTTTTTTAGCG
>JBDRTM010000117.1:0-11344 GCA_043824065.1 Planctomycetota bacterium
ATGGAAGCGGAACACGAAGAAACCTTCGCTAACATGAGAAAACAGATTTCGCACAAGGAACGGGAGCTAATAACTTTCGACCCCGAAAACGAAATGACATTGTACCTCCAGGCGATTGCTAACGGCCATATCTTCGACCTGAAAAAAGACCCGAGCGAGCAGCTGACAGGCAAAGAAACCATAGATGACATTCTGAAATTAGCGATCGAAGCTGAAAAAGATTCCATCGTTTTCTATCTTGGCCTGAAGAATTTCGTCCCTGCAAAGGTAGGGAAGGATAAGGTTGAAGAAATTATTACGGAGGAAATGGGCCATATAGCTACCTTGAGCCAAAAACTGGGAGCTTTGAAATAACCAGGACGGCTAAGTGAACTGTAATATGAAGCAGCCCCCAAAAGCCCAACCGTTTTGGGAGACAGGAATGTTGGACCTGGAATCTTTATTCAAACTCTGCTATCCAATGTGCATAATCTGCTCGAAGAAGGATGGCAGATTCGATGGTTGTATTGTCAACGCCGTATTTCAGATTGTACCTGAGCCGCCGATGGTGGTGGTCAGTATCAATAAACAAAATTTGACACATGAGTACATTACCGACAGCAGAGTTTTCACCATATCCATCCTCGCGGAAGGCACGCCTCTGGAGTTCATAGGCAAATTTGGTTTTAAGACCGGCAGAGACATAGACAAATTCAAGCAGGCAAAATACAAGACAGGGCAGACCGGCGCACCGATAATCCTGGACAATACGGTCAGTTTTATCGAAGCTAAAGTTGTCGATGCAATTGACGTTGAAACACACACACTTTTTATCAGCGAGATTATAGCTTGTGAAACGATTGATGACGACAAAATACCGATGACATATACTTACTACCGGGATGTCAAACACGGCAGGACACCGCGGACAGCGGCGACTTACATAGAAAAGAAACCAAAGAAAATATTAAAACAAGGAGCCAAAGAGATGAAAAAGTACAAATGTCTTATGTGCGGATACATTTACGACCCGGCTGTTGGTGACCCTGACAATGGGGTGGAAGTGGGTACCGCTTTTGAAGATTTGCCCGATGATTGGGAATGTCCCGATTGCGGCGTCGGCAAAGACGAGTTTGAGCCGGTCGAAGATTGAACACCATTACAGGAAAATCAAAGGCATTATTTGGCACCAGCCCAAAATAAGGAGCGGTTGTCATGCAGGAAATCAAGCCGACAATAGATAATAGGGAGATTCTCTGTGCAGAGACTGTGGCGGGCCCGAGCGCGTTTGTTGTTTTTGGTGCATCAGGTGACCTGACTCACAGGAAACTGCTTGTGAGTATCTTCCGGCTGTTTACGCAGGATTTACTCAACGATAGATTTTATCTGTTAGGATGCGGCCGAAAAAAATTCTCCGATGAGGATTTCCGCAAAAAGGCAGAGCAATCAATACGGGAGAATTCCGACTTTCTGTCCTCTAAAGACTTAGACGCTTTTACGAGCAGGCTTTATTACGTAGATGGCGATTACAATGACGCGGACTTTTACAGACGTATCAAAACCAGACTTGCAGAGTTAGAGCAAAAGCATAAAGTATATAAAAGCCTGGTGTTCTATCTTTCAGTTCCTCCTTTTTTGTACGCCACGATAGTAGAGCATCTTGGCTTGGCAGAGCTGGTCTGTCCGAAAAAGCTCACCACAGAACAACAGATTAAGCTGGTCGTTGAAAAACCATTCGGCAGAGACCTGCAAAGTGCCACGGAACTAAATAACAGAATACACCAATGTTTTGACGAGTCTCAAATTTATCGAATCGACCATTATCTCGGCAAGGAAACGGTTCAGAATATCCTGATGCTGCGTTTTGCCAATACTATCTTTGAGCCGATATGGAATCGAAATTACATAGATAATGTGCAAATCACTATTGCTGAAACGGATGGGGTCGAACACAGAGCAGGTTACTATGACACGTCCGGTGCCCTCCGAGACATATTCCAGAATCATATGCTCCAAATGCTTGCTCTGGTAGCGATGGAGTCACCGATATCCTTTAAGGCAGACCATATCCGTGATGAGAAGGTCAAACTGCTGCGTTCGATTCGGGCGTTTGATGTTAATAAATTGGGCGATTTTTGTGTGCGAGGACAATATGGACCCGGCTCAATAAACGGCAAGAAAGTCAAAGGCTATTTGGAAGAGTCTGGAGTAAGAGCAAATTCAAAAACAGAAACCTTTGTTGCTGCTAAACTGTTTATCGATAATTGGAGATGGCAGGGAGTGCCTTTTTATTTGAGAACCGGCAAGAGACTTCCAGCAAAAGATACGGAAATCGCAATTACTTTCAAGAAGGTTCCTTATTCGATGTTTTCCTCTGTCGGCCTTGATGAGCTGCCCCCTAACGTCCTTGTCTTGCGAATACAGCCCGAAGAGGGGATATCGCTTAGCTTTCAGGCAAAAAGACCCGGCTCAAAGATTTGTATAAGCACCCTCAATATGAATTTCAGCTATAAAAGCGTTTTCCTGGTTGACATGCCCCAGGCCTACCAGAGATTGCTTCTGGATTGCATGGTTGGTGACCAGACACTCTTTACAAGACAGGATGACATTGAGATTTCCTGGCAGTTACTGACACCGATATTGCAGGCCTGGGAACAGGATGAATCGGCGCCTTATAAATATGCAGCCGGCAGCGAAAGCTTTGCAGAAGCTGACAGACTTATCGAAGCCGACAACAGGAAGTGGCGAAAACTTTTGGAATCAGGGATAAGTCGATAAAACTATGGGATTTCAGAGCGTATTGATAGCGTTTGGGTTAACACTATTTGCGGGCCTATCAACAGGTTTTGGCAGTGCTTTGGCATTTTTTGCCAAGCGAACTAACACAAAGTTGCTCTCTGCTGCCCTTGGTTTTTCCGCGGGCGTTATGATATATGTTTCATTCGTCGAGATATTTCCCAAAGCAAAAGACTCTCTCATTGCTGAATTAGGCCAGGTCGCTGGATATTGGGTTACTGTTCTGGCTTTTTTCGCCGGAGTTATTTTTATTGGCATCATAGACAAGCTGGTACCGGCATTTGAAAATCCACACGAAGCCCATAGAGTAGAAGAAATGGATTCCCAAGACTCGGCAGCTAAATTCAAGAAGCTATACCGAATGGGTTTATTCACAGCATTAGCGGTCGCAATACATAACTTTCCGGAAGGACTTGCTACTTTTGTCAGTGCTCTAAAAGATACCAAGCTTGGCATAGCAATAGCTGTTGCCATAGCGATACATAATATTCCTGAAGGTGTTGCTATTTCAATCCCCATATTCTACGCAACAAACAACAGAAAAAAGGCATTCGTTTTCTCGTTTCTCTCAGGCCTGGCTGAACCGGTAGGCGCATTAATCGGCTACGTCATTCTTTTTCGCTTTTTGAACGACCTGGTATTCGGCATACTCTTTGCTTCAGTAGCAGGCATAATGGTATTTATCTCGCTCGATGAGCTCCTACCCACTGCCAGAGAATATGGCCAGCCCCATCTGGCAGCCTACGGATTAGTCGCTGGTATGGCAGTTATGGCTCTGAGTTTGCTTTTGTTTTTGTAAATAGCAGGAACATTTGGAATGTGATGAGTTCAAGTCAGCGGTGCCTTGTGAATAAACGGCTGGTTATAATAAAGGACGTGCTGGAAAGGTTGTACGCCAGGTACAATCATCGTGATTTGATAAAACCAGACCCGCTGCAGTTTGTATATCGATATGATAATCCCTCTGATATGGAGGTCGCCGCCTTGTTGGCGGCGGACCTTGCCTATGGCCGGGTCGAACAGATTCAAAATAGTCTGACCAACCTGTTCGAGCGTATGGGTGAAAGTCCGTACGCGTTTATAAAAGGTTTTGGTAAAGCTGAGCAGAAAAGCCTAAAAGGTTTCAAACATCGTTTCACAACGGACCAGGACATCTCGGATTTACTGATGTTGTTGAAGAAAGTCCTGAACCGATATGCCGGTATCGAGGAGTTTTTTATTCAGGGCTACAATCCAGGTGATAGAAATATCGTTCCGGCATTGTCGAAATTCTGCAATTCACTTCTTAATATGTATGCTGCTGAGCACAATGGAAAGACAAGCCGTGGGTTGAAGTATTTGTTAGTCAATCCCGCCAAGGGCAGTGCCTGCAAAAGGCTTAACCTTTTTCTGCGGTGGATGGTGCGTGATGATGATGTTGATACCGGGCTGTGGAAATCGATTGACAAGGCCAAGCTCATTGTGCCGGTTGATGTGCATATGGGCAGGTTGTGCAAGATATTAGGGCTTTACAATCGAAAGGTGGTTTCTTTACCAACGGCAATAAAAATAACAGAGGGCTTTGCTGAAATTGAGCCGGCCGACCCCGTAAAATATGACTTCGCACTGAGCAGAATCGGAATTGTGGAAAACTGCAATGGTCAATATCGCAACAGTTGTAAGCATTGCGAGCTGTTCCCGTTTTGTTGTCAGCGAACTCAAAGCTGGTTTTACGGAAACACTACAATAAAATAAAAATAGTTTGTAGCAAAAGGAGGTAATGCTTACAATTGTGCCATTATCCTGACAGCGTGTTATTTGATACCATAAAGAATTTACTTTTTGACCTTCAAGTAAAAGGAGAAGAACAATGAGCAGAAAAATCAAAAAGTGTGTGGAAGAAGTTAGTGCGCTGACGCTTATGGCAGCAGTGGTACTGGTAGTAATGTCCGGATGTTCAAAACGTAGCGGCCCAGACGACGAGGGAGGATATGTAACTGTTAAAGGCTCTGACACAATGGTGCATCTTGTCACTAACTGGGCAGAGGTCTTTATGCGGCAAAATCCTGGTATGGAGGTGTCGGTAACCGGCGGAGGTTCAGGGACGGGAATTGCCGCACTTCTAAACGGCACCACCGACATTTGCGCAGCCTCGCGAAGTATAAAGGAAAACGAATTGACGCTGGCCATCCAAAAAGACATCCACCCACATGAAATAGTCGTCGCCAGGGACGGAATCGTGGTCGTAGTTAATCCTGATAATCCCATCAATGAATTGACAACAGGCCAACTGAGAAAAATTTTCACGGGAGACTTTCCCCGATGGAGCGACGTCGGCGGACCTGATGAAGAGATTATCGTACTTTCCAGAGAATCAAGCTCCGGGACATACGTGTTCTTCCAGGAAATGGTGCTCAAAAAGCAGGATTACAGGCTTGATGCGAAGCTGTTGCCGGCTACTTCAGCGATTATTCAATCGGCTTCGACTGACAAATGGGCAATAGGATATGTCGGATTAGGCTATGCCATTGCTGCTACGGACAAGGTAAAAATCATAGCGGTTAAAGCCGATGACAAATCCGCTGCTGTTATACCGTCAGACCAGACCGTAAAATCAGGACAGTATCCTATCGCCCGACCGCTGTATCTCTACCTCGACGGCGAACCGGATGGGACAATAAAGAAATTTATAGATTTTTGCCTTAGCTCCGAAGGTCAATCAATAGTAACAGAGACCGGATACATTGCGATTAAACAATGAGAGTTGCCTGGAAAGAAAAAGCCATAAAACTAATACTGCTGGCGACAGCTTCAACGAGTATTCTGATTGTAATCGGAATATTCGTATTCTTGGGCAAAGAAGCCGGGCCATTTCTTATTGAGCCCGGATTAAAAGAGCTTCTGGGAAGCCGGTGGGTGCCGGTGTCCTTCCAGAAAGAATCATTCGGTATCCTGCCTTTAGTTGCCGGATCACTTTTGGTTACAGCACTGGCAATGCTGTTGACAGTTCCATTTGGTATAGGTGCATCGGTTTATATCTCAGAGCTGGCAAGGCCGACAGAAAGAGAAATACTCAAGCCATTTATAGAAATACTGGCCGGAATCCCGTCCGTTGTTATCGGTTTTTTTGGTATGGTTGTATTGGTGCCTCTGATCAAGGTCTGTTTTAGACTATCGACAGGATTAACTGCTCTGGCTGGTGCAATACTATTGGCATTGATGGCAATACCAACCGTAATTTCCATCTCTGAGGATGCTATAAGAAGCGTACCTGCATCGTATAAGGCGGCATCACTGGCATTGGGGGCAAGTAAAATGCAGACTATATGGAAGGTGACCGTTCCGGCGGCGCTTCCGGGAATAATCGCAGCGATAACTCTCGGTATAGGCAGGGTCATTGGAGAGACCATGGCTGTAATGATGGTTACAGGTAATGCAGCGATAATAACAGCCTGGCCATTCGACTCTGTGCGAACTATGACCGCTACCATCGCAGCAGAAATGGGTGAGGTTGCCTTTGGAAGTGTGCATTACAGAGCTTTGTTCTGTGTTGGTATCGTTTTGCTGCTTGCGACATTCGGATTAAATTTAATCGCACAAAAGGTCCTTAAGAAATACAGGATGGGATAATGCAAACAGCTTTAATGCAACGTGTGATCAGTTGGTTACTGCGGGCAATGACCTATTTCATCGTGTTTGTAATCGCCTGTATAATTCTTAAAATCGCCTGGAACGGTCTGCCAGTGATAAGCTGGGAATTTCTAACAGCAATGCCAAAACGCAGCGGAGCTGAGGGAGGAATACTGCCGGCAATTATAGGTACTTTGACACTGGTCGTGGGAACTGTAGCTGTTGCGCTTCCGCTGGGTATGGCAACTGCGGTTTATCTATCGGAATACGCAAAGCCGGGAAGATTCGCCCGAACAGTACGGCTTGCCATTGTAACCTTAGCGGGAGTGCCATCAATAGTTTTCGGGCTCTTTGGGCTGGGGCTATTTGTAATGTTTTTGGGTTTTGGCGCATCCATAATATCCGGCTGTCTTACGCTGGCGTGCATGATATTACCGACCATTATCGTCTCCAGTGAAGAGGCTCTGCGAGCTGTTCCGCAATCTTTCAGAGAAGGCAGCCTCGCTCTGGGGGCTACAAAATGGCAAACCATACACAAAAATGTGCTGCCTTACTCGATTTCGGGAATGCTTACGGGTTCGATTCTGGGAATTGGACGAGCTGCGGGAGAAACTGCGCCAATACTGCTGACAGTTGCTGCTTTCTATCTGCCTAAATTCCCGAAGTCCATATTCGACCAGGTTATGGCACTGCCATATCACCTTTACGTTCTGGTGACCCAGCATCCCGATGCTGCGAAGGTTAGGCCAATGGCATACGCAACGGCACTTGTTCTTTTGGTGTTGGTTCTCGCTGTAAATCTTGCGGCGATATTATTAAGAATTCATATCAGAAAAAAGTGTACATGGTAGAGAACGAGTACAACGACGCTGTTCGATTGAAAATACGGGTCACGGATCTGGAGTTCTACTACGGCAGTGTGCAGGCACTATTCGGAATTACAATAGACATCCCTGCCAAGCAGGTTACTGCTCTGATTGGCCCATCAGGATGCGGCAAATCGACCTTTCTTCGGACGTTGAACCGAATGAATGATGTCATCAACGGAGCATGGACGAGGGGCAGCGTTTTGATAGATGGAGAAGACATCTACCAGAATGAAATTGATATCGTGAGGCTCCGGAAGAAAGTCGGAATGGTCTTTCAGAAGTCCAATCCATTTCCGAAATCTGTTTTTGAAAATGTGGCCTATGGCCCTCGTATTCACGGCATCAAGAGCCGTAGACAGCTTTCTGAAATCGTAGAAAAAAGCCTTATCCGCGCTGCACTATGGGACGAAGTCAAAGATCGTCTGGATAAAAATGCGATGGAACTATCCGGTGGTCAGCAGCAAAGACTTTGTATTGCCCGGGCTTTGGCAATAGAGCCGGAGATACTCCTGATGGACGAGCCTGCATCGGCTCTCGATCCACAATCCACCACCAGAATAGAAGACCTTATCAGCGAGCTTCGCAGGGATTACACCATCGTAATCGTAACACACAATATGCAGCAGGCTGCTCGTGTCTCGGACTTTACAGCTTTCCTTTATGAAGGCCAACTCATAGAGGTTGATTCTACGAAGCAAATCTTTACTAAGCCGCGAAAGAAAAAAACTGAAGATTATATTACAGGACGGTTCGGGTAAGGAGACAAGGAATTATGTCAGTACACATGAAAAGGGAAATCGATAAGCTAAAAAGTAAACTGCTGTCTCTTTGTAGAGTTGTGGAAGAGAGTTTCTTGCAGGCGGTAAAGTCAATCAAAGAACAAAATGCAAACCTTGCGAAAAAAGTGATTAAGGCCGACATAAAAATAGACCACATGGAAGTCGATGTAGAAGAAGAATGTCTGAAAATCCTGGCTTTGTATCAACCGGTTGCTATTGATTTGCGGTTTATTATTACTGCCCTGAAAATAAATAATGACCTGGAGCGTATTGGTGACCTGGCGGTCAATATTGCTGAACGCAGTCAATTTCTTGCCGATCAGCCCAAAATAGATGTTCCTTTCGATTTCGATAGAATGGCTGTAAAGACACAATTGATGCTCAGAAAAAGTCTGGATGCTTTAGTAAATATGGACTGCAAACTGGCACATGAGGTCTGTGCCGCTGATGACGAAGTTGATACCATCAATCGAAAAATATATAATCAGGTAAAAGACAACATCCGCAGTCATCCAGAGTGGCTGGAGAGCCTAATTCATCTGCTGTCGGTCTCCCGAGACCTTGAAAGAATAGCTGACCATACCACAAATATTGCAGAAGATGTCATCTATATGGCCAAAGGTGAAGTAGTCAGGCATAGAACCGAAGACTACAAATAATGAAATAAGTATTTGGCACATTTTGCTTGATTAGGGTGGAAATGAATTCAGAGCAATTGGAAAAATATACTTCTGCGATAACACTTTCAGATATGGAAATCTTTGTATTTCCGGAGTTGATGTACAGCCTCGTTTTAGCTAATATTATGAGCCCTATTATTTGGCAGTGGCGAGAGCGGGACTGTTTCAAAAAACCGATTGAAAGGATCCAGAGCAGTTATGTCTGAAAATAAAGAAAAGATAAAAGTATTATTTCTTTGTACGGGTAATTCGTGTCGAAGCCAAATTGCAGAGGGCTGGGCCAGGGAATTAAAAGGCAACGTCATTGATGCGTATTCTGCGGGAATTCTCCCAATAGGTGTCAGTTCCAGAGCAATAAGGGTGATGGCCGAGACGGGAGTAAACATTTCAATGCACCAATCCCAGCATATTGACGAATTCTTGGGAATAGATTTTGATTATGTAGTAACATTATGCGATAATGCCGCAGAGAATTGTCCTGTATTTAGCGGCAAAGCTAAGGTCATCCACAAGCCATTTGACGACCCATATTTTGCATCCGGCAGCGAAGAAAAGATTATGGCAACCTTTAGAAAGGTACGGGACAATATAAGAACATTTGTCGAAACGATGCCGGAGAGCCTGGAAGCCGAAAATAGTTAAGAGTCCAAACAAAAGATGAATTCAGAGCAATTAGAAAAATACACTTCCGCTATAACGCTTTCGGACATGGAAATATTCGTTTTTCCGGAGCTGATGTACGCCCTTGTTTTAGCCAATATTATGAGCCCAATTATCTGGCAGTGGCGGCAGCTCGACTGTTTCAAGAAACTTGAGGGCAAGAGCAGCTACCGGAAACTGATGCGGCTAAGACAATTCATAATGGACGAGTTTGAGTTTAATCTTGACCTTGAGACCTGGGGGCTGACAAGTAAGGCCAAAGAGCTCAAACGATTTGAGAAGTTTACTTCACCTGACGACATCGCTAAAAGCAACGCCCTGTTCGGCTATCACGGCGATAAGTATTATTTTGATGTGGATATTCGCCGGCACTTTGGTCTGGATAAGTATGACAGTGACATCATCCCGTATTGGAAGACGGAAACCGTCGAGGCGATGAACGCCTTTCACCTCAAGGAAGGTTACCGAACCGCAGCCGGGGAATGCGTATCACTTGCCGCCCTTTATGCGGCGGCGGCGTTTATCGTTTGCTCAATACCGCTGGAAGATATTTATATGATACTTACGCCGCTTCATTCGCAAAATTTCTTCGACATACAGGATGGAGTTCTGACCAACAACAGAAGGCTCGTTACCAAAACGATGTGGTTCAACGGCACCGCCATTTCCAACAAGGCCCAGCGGGCATTGCGTAACGAAAACGTTATAATCGTGACCCATTCATCCGGCTATGTACATTGTTTGTATAAGGATGCGACGATAGATAAGAAACTTTATCAGGATTTTGGCAAGAAGCTCGATTCGTATTTATCGGCAGAGCTTTCGCTTCCAGTTTTTGCAAATTTTTTGCGGTCCAATCGAGACTATCAAAAGTTGTTCCAGGTCTGCCGCGAGTGTCATGGACAGGCACAATTCTTAAAGGCCGAGGTCCTTTTCCATTATGAGCACAGCAGTAATTACAGAGTAGCCGACAAGACTTTCGATAAGTTGCTTTCTGAGGTTTCGGATGAAGATTTTGTCCCGTACCAGCTGCCCGGTAGAATTCGCTGCGATGAGCTTGAGGAATTCATAAAAAAGCAAAAGCCTGACCTTAGAAGCATCGAGGGCAAAACGGCCTTTAGAAAATTTATTGAGCCGGTCATCCCTGATGCCCAGCGGTTTGTAGATGAATTAGCCGATTTTGTATATATCGAAGCGAATCTGCCGGCTTCGGACAAGAATTTTCTGCCCGCCGAGCCGATAGAAATATCCGTCGAGCAAAGCAGAGAACAGATAATTGACTATCTGCAGTACGTGCGCCAAAGCAATCCCACTGCGGAACTTTCCTTTTATTCATATCGCGATATGGAAAGCTGTAACTGGCTGCCGTTTGTCATAGCAGCAGTGCAGCGCAACCCGGTCTCAATTCAAATGGCAGAGGCGATGTCGGTTGAAGAGATAAATGCGTGGCTTGAACAAATGAAAAATGCTTCGATTTACGATGGCAAGCGACTGGCCCAGCCCGATGAAGCGGTGAACTACAAGACCGGCGACGGACTCGAAAAAGCGTTTTTATTTGCTAATGTAATCCGTGATAGGAATCCCAAACAGGACATTGAAATAATTACAGACAAAAACCAGGTAATACTAAAAGGGCAGAGCGAATACCGATTTGTGTCCACCAAAGGCCTCGAAAAACACGTTAGTATCAGTGCAGATGGAAAAGTCTCTGTAAACGCTTGAGACAACAATTTGCGTTACCCGTTGTGGATTATTTTTAAAAAATATTTTAAGTATTGACAAATCAAATTATAGGACTACATTAGTCCTATATATGTGTTTTATCATAAAAATTATTGTTTTTCAGGCGGTTATCGAGGTTTTTAGCACTCTAAGAAAAGAACCAGAAAGCGGCTTAATTAAACCCAGAACGTTGTTTTCAGGACAGCATCTGAAATTTTTAGGCTAAACACAAAAATTTTATAAAAAATAT
>JBDRTM010000118.1:0-10937 GCA_043824065.1 Planctomycetota bacterium
TAAGTGGCTGGGTGACAATGGTATTTTCGTTGGGATGTCATCGTTTGGCGCATCTGCGCCGGGTAAGGTTTGCTTCGAGAAGTTCGGGATTACAGTCGAAAACGTCGTAAAAGCTGCTAAGAAATCAATTGAGAAAAAGTGAGCTAAAGTGCCTAAAGTATAAAGTGCCTAAAGTGACACTTACGTGTCATCCCTTCGGCAAGCTCAGGGCAAGCTCTGAGGCGAAGCCGAAGGGATATGGCCAACGAAAAAGAGATTCTTCGCTTCGCTCAGAATGACAGCTTCGCTGTCACTTTAGTTCACTTTAGGCACTTTCTAATTTCCTACGCCTATGGAACTTGGGCGGGATAAAACGGTAGCAGAGATAATCTCCCGACTGAAATCGGCCCCCGCGCTTTCTTGCGAAAGCAAGAGCGGGGGTGAGGAGGTGGTTAAAGTCGAGGGGACGTGGGGGTCCTTTGCGCGCCTTCTGACGGCTTACATATCAGAGAAAACCTCTCGGCCTATTCTTTATATATGTCCGCATATTGACGATGCCGACAAGGCCGCTGATGATTTGAATACCTTCGGGGGTGAAAGAATTGATACATTCGGTGCCTGGGAAGGTGAAGAGGACCTGGCGGACGCTACCGATGAGATTAGGGCTGAGAGACTTCGTGTTGTGTCGAAAGTGAGTTGTTTGATAGACTCCCGCCTTGGCGAATCTTCGACCTCGGCTCCGTTCGAAATGAAAAGAATGGATTCCCGCTCCCCGATCGGGGTCGAGGACAAGTTTCGCGGGAATGACATAAAAAAGGACAACCTAAGAGGAAGAAATGGGGGTAATTTTATTATCTCTGCGCCGATACAGGCGCTTTGCCAGCCTATCCCTAAGCCCGAAGCAATAGAAGCAAGCTGCCTTCGGTTGGAAACAGACAGAGAAAAGTCGCCGGAAGAGGTGGTTGAGTGGCTGGTTGACAATGGATTCGAGCGGGTGGAAAGGATTGATTTACCGGGCCAGTTTGCGCGTCGGGGGGGGATCGTTGATATTTATGCTCCGCTGGTGCTTAAGACCCAAGACTCCAGACCAAAGACCCAAGACCAGGCTCTGGCGCCGGAGGCAGAGGCGGTCAGGATTGAGTTCTTCGGTGATACTATCGAAAGTATCCGCGAAATCAATCTGGATACGCAGCGTTCAAGCCAACAGGTAAAAAGTATCAGGATAATTTCAGCGGTGTGCGGGACCGCGGTAGAGCAGAGGGAGCTTTTTGTAAATATCCTCCCCGAAAATACGATAATAATTTTTGAAGAGCCGAGCGAGGTCGAAGAGGTTGCGAATGTATTTTTAGAGCGGCTCGAAGATGCGAGCCGGCTTTACAATTGGTCGGATATTTACAGGGCGGCGTCCAATTTTACGCAGTTGAGAATCTGCCGATTTGCCACAGGGGGGCAGGATAATTTTCTCAGAGTGGATATTAAAAGTGTGCAGCAGTTTCAGCACAAAGCGACCTCGGTGTGGGCCGGGCATAAGGCGGCGCTGGAGGAATTAGTGCAGGAGGCAAAACAAGGAAAAGAAGTGCTGCTTTACTGCGAGAGCTCGGCTGAGCTCAAGCGGGTAGGCGAGATTATCACAGACATTAACAAAGAAATTCCGCCAAGATTCAAGCTGCTGTCAGGATTTATTCATCAGGGCTTTGTCATAAATTCGTTGAAACGCATAGTAATAAGTCATCACGAGCTGTTCGGTCAGTACGCACTTAGGAGAAGGCGCAGGCCTGCACGGCCAACGTCACCGGTGGACACGCTCAGTGATCTGCAGGAAGGAGACTATGTTGTTCATGCTTCCTACGGCATCGGTAAGTTTTCAGGAGTGAAAACGATACGGGAAAAAGACGGCACGAATGAATACCTTACAATTCAATATGCGGACGGCGTTAAAATCCAGGTCTCGGTCCGTAACATCGCACTGGTGCAGAAGTATATAGGGACAAGTCCGAAACGGCCGAAGCTGAGCAAGGTCGGCTCAAAAAGATGGCAAAAGCAAAAAGAAAAAGTTGAGCGTTCGGTCCGGGACCTGGCCGTCGAATTGCTCGATGTTCAGGCGAAGCGTCAGGCGACCGGCGGAATTACATTCGGGGAAGATTCGAGCTGGCAGGTGGAATTCGAAGAGTCGTTCGCTTACCAGGAGACGCCGGACCAGACCACAGCCGTAGGGCAAATCAAAGCGGACATGCAGCAAGCCGTGGCGATGGACAGACTGCTGTGCGGCGACGTGGGCTATGGTAAGACGGAGCTTGCGATGCGTGCGGCGTTTAAGGTGGTCGAGAACGGAAAGCAGGTTGCTATCTTAACGCCGACAACGGTATTGTGTGTGCAGCACGGCAGAACTTTTACCGAGCGGTTTGCAGATTTTCCGGTTTGTATCGAGGTTTTAAATCGATTTAAGACGCCAAAGCAGGCAAAGGACATAATCGCACGGACAAAGGCGGGCAGAGTCGATGTGCTGATAGGAACACATCGGCTTTTCAGTGGCGACGTCGGGTTCAAGGACCTGGGACTTTTGATAATCGACGAGGAGCAGCGGTTCGGGGTCGAACACAAAGAGAGGCTCAAAAAGCTGCGTGTCAACGTTGATGTTCTTACGATGACAGCCACGCCGATTCCGCGGACACTGCATATGTCGCTTCTGGGATTGCGCGATATAAGCTCATTGGCGACGCCGCCCTTGGACAGGCGAAGTATAGTTACGACAGTTACCGCCTATAACAAAGAGCTTATCAGGAAGGCAATCTACCGGGAATTGAATCGTCAGGGACAGGTGTTTTTCCTGCATAACAGGGTCAAAACGATTGAGAAAAAGGCGTGGGAAATTCAGAACCTTATCGGCGATGCAAAGGTCAGCATCGCACACGGGCAGATGGCCAAGAGCGAGCTTGAGACGGCGATGATAGAGTTTGTAATGGGCGAGACGGATGTGCTGGTATGCACAACGATTATCGAGTCGGGGCTGGATATTCCCAATGCGAATACGATTTTTATAAACGATGCGGACAGGTTCGGCCTGGCAGAGCTGCATCAGCTCCGGGGCAGGGTGGGCAGGTATAAACATCGGGCGTATGCTTATATGCTGCTGCCGATGTCGAGGCCGATTACGCCGTTGGCGGCCAGGCGATTGAAAGCTATTGAAGAGTACTCGCATTTAGGGGCGGGCTTTCGAATAGCGCTGCGGGACCTGGAAATACGCGGGGCAGGTAATATATTAGGGGCTGAGCAGTCCGGCCATATCCAAATAGTTGGATACCAGATGTATTGCGAGCTGTTGGCGGAGGCCGTAAGGAAATTAAAAGATGAGCCGGTCGAGCTGATACCAACGGCGGTTGTCGATTTAGGCTTTGCAACGTATATACCGAAAAACTATATACCTATTAACAGGCACCGGATGGACGCCTATCGCAAAATTGCTGTTGCGAGGGGCGACGAGGACCTTGAGCAAATAAGGGGCGAATTAACGGATGTGTATGGGCCGATGCCGGATGAGGTCAAGCTGCTGCTGGATTTGGCGGAGCTTCGAATCAAGGCAAGCAAGCGGGATATAAAAAGTATAGTTGTTTCGGGAGAAGATTTGATATTTTCATTTGCAAAAAATGCCAAGATACCAACCGAATCTTTCTTTTCAAAGATTAGCGGAAATGTTAGAATCCCTGACTCAAGGACGGTATATTTGCGTTTATCGACGAACTATTTTGAGCCGAGGACGCTGATAAACGTTTTGCGGAAAGTATTTAGTTCGGTCAAATGAAAGTTTTGTAATCAAGTAAGGAGTGAGACTATGTCAGCAGAGCGAAGAAGGAGGTGTAACATGAGTAAATGCAGGAAACAAACTTTGGCAGTAGTGGCGGCGGTGCTTATTATGGCGGGCTTGGGCTTCTCGGCGTCCGAGAAGGTTGAGACGCTACGAATCGGTCAAAAAGCGCCCGACTTTAATCTGCCTGGTGTGGACGGGCGAAGTTATAGACTGGCGGATTTTGCGGATGCGGATGTTCTTGTGATTATTTTTACCTGCAACCACTGCCCGACCGCCCAGGCGTACGAGGAGCGGATTAAAAAGCTGGCAGCCGACTATAAGAACAAAGGTGTTGCGCTGATAGCGATTTCGCCGAACGACCCAAGAGCGGTGCGCCTGGACGAATTAGGCTACTCGGATATGGGCGATTCGCTTGAGGATATGAAGATCCGTGCAAAGGACATGGGATATAATTTTCCATATCTCTATGATGGGGACAAGCAAAAGGTTTCACTCGCATACGGGCCTGCTCGGACGCCACATATTTTTATATTTGACAGGCAGCGCAAATTGCGCTATGTCGGTCGAATCGATGATTCAGAAAAGCCCAAGCTGGTCAAATCGCAGGATGCGCGGAATGCGATTGATGCATTGTTAAAGGGAAGAAAGGTTCCTGCTGAAGAAACCGGAACAATTGGCTGTTCAATCAAATGGTCGAATAAACGGGAATCCGCCAAACAATCTTTTGAGCGTTGGGCAAGGGAAAGTGTCGCTGTGGAAACGGCAGATGCAAGGAGCATAAAGGAACTTGTCAAAAATGATTCAGGGAAACTGCGATTGGTCAATGTCTGGGCGAGCTGGAGCGGGCCCAGCGTGAAACAATTGCAGGAATTTGTAACTATGAACCGGATGTACCGCAAGCGGGATTTTGAGCTGATTACCATTAGTGCCGATTCGCCCAAAAGAAGAAACAGAGTTATTTCATCTTTGAAAAAACAACAAGTGTCATGTAAAAATTATCTATTTGATTCGGAAGATGAATATCAGCTTATGGCGGCGCTGGATAAGGATTTGCTTGGTGGTATTCCATATACGATTTTGATTCAGCCGGGTGGTAAAGTCATTTACCGAAGAGTGGGAATAATAGAGCCGCTTGAGCTTAAGAAAGCTATCGTCGGATACGTGGGACGGTATTACAAATAAAGGACTCAAACTGACCGATTTTTGCTGTCATTCCTTCGCTTTGCTCAAGGACAGGGCTGAGCCGGAAGGCGAAGCATCTGGCTTTATTGGTAGATATGACCGTTTCAGCGGAAGCCAGATTCTTCGCTTCACTACGTTTCGCTCAGAATGACAAAGTGTCGTATGTTTTTAGAAGCAAGATACTTAGGCAGGAGAAGAATTATGTGGCACAAAGTAAGTAAATTTCTATTTTTTGTTTTAGTCGGACTGGTATCGACAAATTGTGTGGGACAATCCCAGAGCAAAGAAGGCAGGTCGCCGTTAGATGAGCTGCCGGCACATATAAAGCGGGTAACGTACTTTGGTCAAAGGGCGGACTTCTCGCACGATGGTAAACGTATTTTGTTTATCGAAAAAACTTTTGGTGACGTATATGAAGTGGAACTGAAGACAAAGATTATCCGCGCAATGACGCACCGCTACTATCACGAAGGCTACACGCGGGCATTGTATCTGGCTAACGGTGATATTCTGCTATCGGGGGCACGGCAGTTCGACGCAGCCAATCCGATGCCGAGCCGAAGCGAAAAAAATGCGGAGCTGTGGGTGCTGAAAAAAGACCTTTCAGCCGCGCCGGTACCATTGGGCGAGAAGTGCTCCGAAGGCCCGGCGATTTCACGCAGACGCATGCGGATTGCCTGGACGCAGGGTGGGGCATTTTATATGGCGAATATAGTTTATAAAAACGGTAAACCCGAGCTGGCAAACAAGAAGAAGATTTTGGATAAGCGTGAATTAGCCTTTGAGACCGGGCTTGAGACTCAGAACCTTCGGCCGCCAAATGAGAAGGAGCTGATATTCAGCGCTTATGGTTACCAGGGCACAGAAGTTATGGGGCTGGACATTGAGAGGGGCAAGGTGGTGAACTACTCCAAGGCACCAAACCAGTATGATGAGCCGGAAGGTATTTTTCCAGACGGCAGACATACCCTGGTCGAGTGCGATAAACACAACCGCAAGGGGACACAGTATATCGACCTCTATAAGCTAGCGCTGGACGGCTCGGGAAAGACGGAACGTATGACTTTCTTTTCCGATTATCCGGGCTACAAGGCCTCTAATCCCGTGGTAAGTGACGATGGGCGGTATATAGCGTTTCAGGTTGCCAAGAGAGGCGATATGGCCGGCGTGGGAAGAGGTATTCTGATGTTTGATTTAAAGATGTACGAGAGGACAAAAAAATCCAGGGTAAACAGGTGATGAAATCAAGTTAAGCCGATACAGTTTTGATATTTTTCACTTTAGTTTATCAGCCAGGGCTGAGCCAAATTCTTTTGCAAGTTTGCTGGCGCTTTGCCGGTCCTTGTTGTCGTAAGAGGCCGACAGCAAGATTTCCCCTCCGACGTCTTTAGCCACGAGAGATACGCTTTCGATGGCCTGACTCGAATATGATGAGGTAGTAAGAATGGTTCCGCTTGATGTAGCTTTTGCTGTCAGAAAAGTTGCTCCGGTGATGAAAACCGTCGCTGTATTAGAGTCACACAGTTTGATTTTCCGCCTTACGAACTCTTTTTCAATAACATCTCTGATGACTTTTCCTACTTGCGGGTTCTCACTTTCGAGCGGTTCGATATAGACACACTTGAGAGTAAGCTCTTTCAAGCGATTAGTGGTTACGATGTCGGAATTACAACCTGCAGATACACCTATCGCCAACAATCCAATAAGCCAATATAACCTGTTCATTTTTTGCTCCTAAGCTGTCATTCCTGTGAAAACAGGAATCCAAAACCGTGGCAATAGTATGGATTCCCGCTTGCGCGGGAATGACATAGAGAATCGGTCATTTTGAATAAATTATACCATTTCGGTGTTCGGATTGGAATAAATTTTGCCCTTGTCGAGAAAGTTTTGGGGTGGGCGAAGCAAGATTTTAGGCCAAAGCAGGTAAGAATATACTTGGAGGGGCGAAAAAATAAGAATTGCAATTTTGCGAATTTGCTTTTAGATTATCCTCGTAAATTAGGCGTTGGTATTCCGGGGTGAGGAGATTGAAGATTTTGATTGTATGAAGGAGCAGATTATGGCGGATGTTGAGCCGAGCCGTGAGGAAGCCTTCTCGCTGCTGAAAGAATATAACAAAAGTGAAGGATTGCTTAAACATGCTCTGGCTGTTGAGGCGGTGATGCGCTATTGTGCCCGCAAACGCGGCGAGGATGAGGAAAAATGGGGCCTCATCGGTTTAGTTCACGACCTGGACTATGAGCAATTTCCCGAGCAGCATTGCCGAAAGACCGAGGAAATTCTAACTTCCCATAACTGGCCTGCTGAGTACATACGGGCTGTGGTCTCGCACGGGTGGGATATATGCACCGAGGTTGAGCCTCAAAGTGAGCTGGAGAAAGTCCTTTATACTATTGATGAGCTTGTCGGACTTGTAGTGGCCACGGCACTTGTGCGGCCGAGCAGGAGCGTGCTGGATATGAAAACCAAATCGGTAAAAAAGAAATGGAAAGATAAATCCTTCGCTGCTGGGGTAAATAGAGCCGTAGTTGAAAAGGGCGCCGAGATGTTGGGCGTGGAATTGGGTGAGATTATCGACGACGTGATTATGGGGATGCGCGAAGTGGCTGACGAAATCGGACTAAGAGGCAATTATAGTTTTGAGTTTTGAGTGTTTAGTTTTGAGTTGGTGAGTTCGAGATTGGAATATGCGTGAGAGTGTTTTTGTATCAGCGTTAATGCTTTTGCTGATAGGCGGCTGTGGGGACGGTAGTAATCCGACCGGTGCCGAATTAGAGCGTCAGGCCCTTGCGCGGAAGATAAGGCTTGTGGAAGCCTCGGGCGGATTTGTGCTGATGGTCGGCGGTGAGACTGTAACCAGTGATGAGATAATCGCCTCGCCGATAGAATTGGGAGGGAAGTTTGTATTGCCAATAGAATACTTTAAGCCGATTGCGCAGGCAAGTGAGCTCGAGCAGTTCAAAGAACAAGCCAGGGGTCAGCTTAAAGGAATTCTTACTGCTAAAATCTCGAATATTTTGCTTTATCAGCAGGCCAAAAGACAAATTGGAAAGAATATTGAGGATGCTCTGGAAACGCAGGCGGAGAAGGCGTTGAGAGAATTTGTTGTGGACTTCGGGGGTGACCAGATTAGGGCTGACGAGGCACTTAAACAAAGGGGAATGGACTGGAAGAGCTTTAAGGAACATCAAAAAAGATTAATTCTCACTCAATGGTACTTAGGGTCGAAATTGTCTAATAACAGGCCGGTTACTTATCGTGAGCTGATGGACTGCTACAACGAGATGAAGGACAAATATTTTGCAAAAACCGCGACGATACAATTACGCTTGATTGATATTCAGCCGGCCATGCTGGAGGCAGCAAATCCGAAGGCAAACCGCCATCAGCTTGCGGAAAAGCTGGCACTTGAATTGGCTAAGCGCATACGATCAGGTGAAGATTTCGGCGAATTGGCCAAGCAATATTCGCATGGGCCTATGCGGGAGTTTGGTGGGTTGTGGCAGCCGATGCGGCCGGGGTCTTTAGCTGTGCCTTACGATAAGCTTGCCGCCGAAGCAGAGGACATCGAATCCAGCCGGATTGTGAGAATAATAATAACCGCTGAACATGTTTTCATAATGAAGCTGGAGGAAAAAAAATTATCCGGTTATGAGCCTTTTGAGAAGGTGCAAGAGCAAGTGCGAGACAAGATTGTTCTCGACCGCTGGAACGAAGCTGTTAATGGAGTTAATGCAACACTTCTGCAGCAGGCGGAACTTAGCAGAACGGACGAATTTATAGATTTTTGCCTGGAGAAGGTTTACCAAATGCGCGACCAGCCGGTAACAGTAAAAAGAGATATATACAGAAGAACAGAGGTACAGAGACCCAGAGACACAAGGCCATCGATATACAGAGATGTGATGCCAGGTAGTATAAGAAGAAGGTAAAGATAAAAGTAAAAAGAGATAGATACAAAAGCAAAAAAAGAGTAATATCATACAAAGAAGCATCTATATGCTAACCGGTTTGTCGGGGTAGAAGTATGGCGGGAACGACTTGAGAAGGTGGGATTGACGGATGGAGATTGTAGCACATGGTATAGACCTTGTAGATTGTCCGCGGATAGAAGCGATGATAGAGCGGCACGGTGAGCGCTTCGTCCAGAGGATTTTCACTGCTGCTGAGCAGGCCTATGCCGAGGCAAACAAGAACAAAATAGAGAAATTAGCCGGTCGCTTCGCGGCCAAAGAAGCCATTCTTAAACTGATGGGGACGGGATGGCGAGGTAAAATCGCCTGGACGGATATTGAGATAATAAACAATAGTAGTGGTCAGCCGGAAGTTACTCTGGACGGGGAGGTCGAAAAAATCGCCGACAAGCTTGGAATTAAACATATAAGCATAAGCATTACACATACTGCAAATTTTGCCATTGCATCGGCGGTTGCGCTGGCGGAGAAAAGTTCAGAGTGCCTAAAGTGAGCTAAAGTGCCTAAAGTAACTTAACAATCGCTGAATTGTCTTCAATTTCAATCCCTCAAAGCACATAACTATTACCGTTTGCACACTCAGGAGTTAGCAAAGAGACTGAACAGCTCAATGCCGTATAAATTAGCAAGGCGATTCACTTCATCTCTTCCCTCCACAACCTTAATCCTTGCTTCACGTGCTTCTCTCCGTTGTTCTGGTGTCAACTCGCCGGTGGTAATAAAAATGGCTGTGTCAACTCTCCGTGCAAAGCATCCGGAAAGGAATTTGAGCCATTCTTCCTTGGTGGGGGCATTATTCTTGGCGTGGAACTTTACCTGCACACCAATGCTGCGAGGTTCGGGGCCAGCATCGCCAATTCGCTCTCCTATGAAATCCAAACAGCGTTCCCATTTCTTATGTGCGCCTTGGTGGTACCAAGAATAATAGGGATAAGCCACCTTCAAAATCCGAAGAACGAAGTTTTCGAAAGCATCTCCACGCACTACGTTTGAATCAGCTTGCTTTTCCACTCCAGTATCAATGTCCAATACAGTCTCTGTGGCAGGAATGTCTTCGGCGGCAAATTCCCTACCCTTTGCGGTGGCACGCCAGCCGGGATTGCTTCTGTCATATGGATAAATGTAGCCTGCACTAACTGCAACTTTGTTGACAAAAAAACGGAGGCTAGCTTTGCCTTGATAGGAAAGTGCTAATTCTTTTTCTGCCAGGACACTGTCAACCGCTTGGTAGATGTCCTTGGTAGTGGCGACGCCACCCTTACGAATAATGCATTGGAGAGCGATACGGATATGCTCATCTCCTGAAAGCCCTCCTTCGGTGCCAGTAGCGAGTTTTTTAACGGTCATCTTCGGTTACCTTTAGATCTCATAATACCTCCCTCTTCAAACGTGTGTCCAACTATGCTTATATTGTTTCCGTATTAAGAGGCCATTTAGATATATTTTAACCGGCCCTGAAACACACTGCTTTCCTAAGCCATCCGCATATGTTTATATAAAGGTTCAGCAATGGGCTTTAAGCATTTTGAGGCATTCAAGATTTCTATCCCTATCACCTGGCCTCTGTCATCAAGCTCTACATTTATGCCTGGAGCAATCTCTACAAATTCTTCTTCCCTGGCTTTCTTAGCTACAATGTAAAGGATATCTGATTCATAATCGTAGTTTACTAAAGGTTTCTTGCTCATGTTTTTTGCCACCTTCCCGACTTTATCCGGGTTATTTTCTGGTAAGTTTTTAAAGGATGAACCGTAATTATTTCTATTACATCTTCTTTTTTGTCATATGTTAAGGCAAACTCTCTTATTTTATTATTGAATTCAAGTTTATGAACTGCCACATAATGGTGAGTTAAATTATCGTAGTAATGCTCCTTTGCTTCTTTAAAATTTTTCTTAGGTAAAGAAGACGGTATACTTCTCACCTTTAACCGAAATTTTAGATGGGCTGTGTATACTATATTCATTCTGATACCATTATTAGAGAAATGACAT
>JBDRTM010000119.1:0-3476 GCA_043824065.1 Planctomycetota bacterium
ATTCCTTCAATTTTTAAGGTAAGTTTCTCTAACTCGCCTTCAGGACTCCCATAATCTGTGATAGCTAATAGCAACCCGATAACTGTAAGGATAAAAACTCTCATTTTGACACCTCTTTTCTTTATTTTGGCACTTTCACAAATAAGTGCGCTAAATCTACTAATTTACTTGATTCTTAAAGCAATTTCTTTACCTTCGCCGCTTAAGGAGGTGCTCTAGCCCTATTTTTTATTTTGAAATTTAACATTCCCTATTCTTTCTTGCGGGCGACAAACAGCCCTTGCGCGATTTTACCACCGTGGGCGAGCTTCTGCATGAATCGCATTCCCGCCGCAAGTACGTTTCCTGTCTCATCTATGATTTTCAATTTCGGCGTGGGAAGTCTCTTTCCGTTCTTCGTTATCGCGGCTCTATAGTGCACACCTGCCCGGCCAATGATTGAAAGGCCTATTGAGACCAACGAACTGCTTTTGTTGACGCTGGGTTTAATCAGTAATGGCTGGCCCAATTCCAGAACTGTCGTGCTGTTATTTTTCACCCTGATTTTTGACAGCTTTCCCCAGGGGCCGCTGCTGTAAAGCAGCCACGTGTCGCCGTCCTGTTTCGTTGATATGCTTAGGCGCTGCGGTCTATATATTCGCGCCCGCATTGTAACAGGCCCATCTTTTGACTTTATTAGCGCCCTATCAGAAAACCAGCCGCGGCGAACTCGCAGTGTAACCTCAGCGCCGGCGGCATCAATCTTTATCTGGCCTTCCCCCTGGGAATAGAAGTATAATAGCAGAACCGCTGCTGCTATAATGGCAACAGAAATCCATATATCTCTTTTCTTCATATTTGCTTTGCCCACAAAAAATTATAAAGACGTAGTGTGTAACTTTATAATTTCCTATTTTAGACACTAAGATAATGATTTCGTTACACCGTTTTTCCCATTTTTCCACGAAAAACGCGAATTTCCAGTAATTTTACTCTAATGGCTACGAAATATCCAGAAAAAACGGCGATTAACTTCTCTGGCAAACTGCTTGCTTTTCTTTGTGTATAAAGTAGAATGAGTTTTTGATGTTCATCTTAACGGTTTCTGTTTTGCAAAACTCAAGGTAACTTATGGAAAAGCAGAACGAGCAATTGCTGCGAAAACTGCCCCCGGTCGATGGCCTTTTAAAAGACCCCGACCTGGATAGTTTTGTCGCCGAGGTGGGCAGGCAAGTGGTGGCTGATTCAATCCGCCGGGCGATTGACGAAGTTAGAGAACTTCTTCTTGCTAAAACAGCGCCGGAGATGGATGAAACCACAATTCGTCAGAAAATCATAGCTGATACCAAACGCCGTGTAAAAGCAGTTATGCGCCCCTACTATCGAAGAGTCGTTAACGCAACTGGCATCATTTTGCATACCGGCCTTGGTCGTGCAGTCCTTCCTTCGCAGGCGCTGCGTCAAATTCAGGACGAATTGTCGGGATATTCGCTGCTCCAGGCGGACACTGAAACCGGCAAACGCTCAAAGCGAGACCAGCGCATCGAGCAGCTCCTGCAACAGTTGACCGGCGCCGAGGCAGCCACCGTCGTCAATAACAATGCCGCCGCCACTTCTATTGTGCTGAATACCGTTGCGAACGGTAAAGAAGTCATAGTTTCCCGCGGCCAGCTTGTTGAAATCGGCGGCTCGTTCCGCCTGCCGGACGTTATGGCTTTCAGCGGGGCAAAACTCGTTGAGGTCGGGGCCACCAATAAAACACACCCACGTGACTACGTCAATGCGATTACCGAGAATACCGCTGCGATTCTGCGTGTGCACCCGAGCAATTACAAAATTCAGGGATTCTCGTCGGAAGTGCCGCTCGATGAGCTTGTCGAGATAGCGCATTCACACGAGCTGATTATGATTGACGACGTCGGTGCAGGTGCGCTTATCGATTTTTCACAATTCGGATTTGAACCTGAACCGACCCTGACCGAATCAATCAGTCAAGGGGCCGACATTGTTACTGCAAGTGCCGACAAGCTGATAGGTGCCTCTCAGGGAGGAATCATCCTCGGCAAAGCCGAACTGATAGAGGCCGTACGCAGGAACCAGTTCGCCAGAATCGTCCGTGTCGGAAAGCTTACCCTTGTGGCGCTGGAGGCAACCCTGAAACTTTTCCTCGATGAATCAATGGCTCTTAGCCAGGTCCCTACCTTGCAAATGCTCAGGCACGATGTCTCCGAAATCGATAAGAAAGCCGAGCGCTTAGCTTCTCAGCTTGGCAAAAGCATTTCCAATTCCACTATCACGACCATCCCCGGCTTTTCGCAGATGGGCAGCGGTTCCCTGCCGACGCAAAATCTGGCAACAACGCTGGTAGCCATACGCCCGGAAAAAAACAGTGCAGAGTTACTTGCCAGCCAGCTTCGCCGATACAGCACTCCGATTTTTACCCGCATCCAGAACGACCAGGTCCTTATCGACCCTCGTACTCTTCTTGGTGGGGACGATAAGATAGTTATTAAAGCTCTGCTCGATATTCTCGATTAGAAACTAATGCTCTGTCAAGCGTGCCTTGAGGGATGTCATTCCGCACTTGATGCGGAATCCATTACCATCAATAAGTCTGGATTCCCGCTTTCGCGGGAATGACAAACCATCATTTGAGCCTTGACAGAGCACTAATAGTCTGTCAAATTTGATTTGATAGCTTGGAAGGGTGGCAGCCTCAAGCGCAGTACCCGCTTTCGCGGGCACAAGCTTGGGGATGGCTTCTCCTGCATTCACCATCCCCAAAGCCCCCTGCTTTTGCAGGGGCAAGCTTGTCCCCGCGTAGGCGGGGAGCTTTGAGGCTGCCACCCAACCGAATATCGAACAAGGAATGATGAAGGAAAATAGATTACTTCGACATTCAATATTCCTTATTGGATATTCATTGTTCAAATAAAACCTGTACACGGTGTTAGAGACTAAGGCCCATGGGTACATCGCAAAAGAACATCACGCTTGGCACTGCCGGTCACATAGACCACGGCAAAACGGCACTGATAAAATGCCTGACCGGATGTGACACGGACCAGCTCAAGGCTGAAAAGGAACGTGGAATGTCTATCGACCTCGGATTTGCACCGTGTACCGTCTCCGGCCTGGAAGTCGGTATCGTTGACGTCCCCGGCCATGAGAATTTTATAAAAACAATGGTCGCCGGCGCAAGCGGTATTGATGGCGCTATCTTTGTTATCGCCGCCGACGACGGCGTAATGCCGCAAACGCGTGAGCATCTGGACATACTCACGCTGCTCGGTGTCAAATACGGCGTCGTAGCTTTGACGAAAGTAGATTGCGTTGACCAGCAGCGCGTGGGCAATGTTACCGCCGAGGTCAAGGATTTTCTTGTCGGCACATTTTTGGAAGAAGCCCCGATTCTTCCCGTATCCGGCATAACAGGCCAGGGCTTCGATGTTTTTTACGAGGCCCTTCAAGAGCTTGTCGGCACAATCGAACCGAAG
>JBDRTM010000120.1:0-3631 GCA_043824065.1 Planctomycetota bacterium
AGGCCGCGCTGTGGATATGTGGACAACCGAAGTGCGCCGGTTGCCCACATATCCACAGCGCCTACGACGACGGCGGCCTCCACTCTACCACGCTTCCCAAAGAGTACTCGAAAAGGCGACACCTTTTAGCATAACACAACGCAAACAATATTGCATCGCCCTGCTTATGATAACGAGTGGATCCGGCAAGGTCTGCAAAAGCATCGCGCCAATTACTCTATGGTAATGTGCTTTGAGAC
The DNA here is from genome assembly GCA_043824065.1 of Planctomycetota bacterium. Lineage (GTDB taxonomy): Bacteria > Planctomycetota > Phycisphaerae > Sedimentisphaerales > Anaerobacaceae > NIOZ-UU13. The sequence continues at coordinate 240 of JBDRTM010000120.1, forward strand.
CGGCGATCCGGTAAGGCTGGAACAAATAAGAACCTTCTTCTGCGATCCGTCTCTCTCAAAGGAATATAGCGATCATTCGATTTACATTTACGACCCCTGGAATGGCCTTGGATTGCTAGACAAACGCTCGAACCGTATAAATCCGAGCGTGATAGAGCAAGAATCAGGCGTGGGAAGGAAATTCCAAGAAGAGACAGGTAACCGGATTCAAGACTTGGCGAGATGTTTAAATGTTATTGACGACAAATTGAGAAATACCAAAACTATTTTTATCCTGCACGGTTTATCGCAGGATCAAGAAGGGAAACCCCGCTTTCTCTCTGCGCTCAAGGCATGGGCCATATCTGGTGAACTGATACAATATCACTCCATCGTCATTTTATTTGGATCGGGGCTTTCTGGTCTGCTCGATAGCGAGACAAAGGATCTTATAGCCACTGTGGAGGTGAAGCTCGGCTCAGATTCAGAATACGAAAGACTCATTGCATACCTTGCCAATATATTTAGCATCTCTCTTGCCAACGAAGAAATGGGAATACTCAAGGGCGCAGTACGGGGCTTAAATCTCCACCAAGCCGAGGCTATCCTGCGGGAGTCCTATGCTCTAAAAGCTCGTTTCGATCTTGAACAAATAAAGGTTTCCAAAGGGGATCTGGTCAAAAGGACAGGGGTTTTGGAAATTGAAGAACCAAAGGGAGGTTTTGAAAGTATCGGGGGGTACAGGGCGGTAAAAGAGTTCATTCAGCGGAAAATCATTGATGTGATTCATGCTCCGGAGCGCGCCAAGCAATTTGCTGTTCCCCTGCCACGTGGAATTCTGCTCTTTGGCCCTCCTGGTACCGGCAAGACTTTGTTTGCTAAAGCTCTCACAAAGGCAATACAGATTCCTTTTATCCGGCTGAAAACAGAAGATATATACCAAAAATACTTGGGTGAATCAGGGCAGCAAATGAGGAGCGCCATCCGCACAGCGGAACAGATGTCACCGGCGATTGTGTTCATTGACGAGATTGATCGTTTTGGTAGACGAGCCGCTACATCAGATTCAGCAGGCGAGGAAACCAGGCGGGTTTTCTCCCAGTTATTGGAATGGTTAGGAGATGACAGCCGCAAGGCAATCATCGTAGGGACGACAAACAGACCCCAAGACCTGGATGAGGCCTTCATCCGCACCGGACGCTTCGATTATAAAATTCCTATTCTCTATCCTGACGCCGAAGCCAGACTTGAAATATTACGAATCCACCTGGGCCTCCCTGATCTTAAAGGTAATCCCTCTCCCAAATCCAAGCCGCCTCTTGCCCTCTCCGACCGAGAATTTCTTTCCTTTTTACAGAAAGAAATCGTTCCGCGCACATCAAACTATACAGGGGCCGAGTTGGAAGAACTGGTCACCAGGGCTAAGCGCACTGCTTTTGAACGCAATGCAATAGCTGTGGAAGGAGAAGATTTTCTTAAAGGCCTCTCATCGTTCCGCCTAGACCCGCTAAGCCGTAGCGAACAACAAAAACAGTTCGAGGAGTTAACTATGAAATTCACCGACGACGAGACTTTTCTCAAGGGCTTAATAGGGGAAATGAAAGACGTCTAAAAACACCGAGGAGGACTGTAGTGTCATCGCGACCGGGATGGAGTCTGTTCATAAAGTGGATTGTGGCCAACATGGTGGGTATGGCCATTGTATCTGTTGTCTTTACGTCCATGGGCATTGAATCGTCAGAAATTTGGTGGGGCTTCGTTATGTTCCTCGTCCTCGGCCTTACGCTTGGAATAGCCCAATGGTCTGTGTTACGAAGTTATATTAATAAAGCAAGCTTGTGGATTCTGGCCACTGCAATTGGATTTCCTCTGGGTGTAGGAATGGGGGTGGCAGTGGCCTTTACTATAGGTCAATCAATAAGTCAATCAATCTCTGATTTATCAGTGGCTAATACTATTCTATTCATTTTAAGCCTTATTGGATTACCCTTTGGTCCAGGAATTGCACAATGGCTGGTGTTGCGGCGTCAGGTAAAGCGAGCGAGTTTGTGGATATTGGCAAATGCCATTGGATTGTTTATAGGCTTTCTTCCAAATATTAATTTCGGTGGATATGAGATTGGAGTTGTAGAAGCCGGCGTCACTGCCGCCTTAGGCGGGGGTATTTACGGGACAATCACTGGCCCTGTGCTGGTCTGGCTACTACGAAATCTATCATCCCAGAGAGCAGCCATGCCTCAAAGTATTATGAGCAATAATGTCACGATAAAAGCCACACAGCCCAGCCCTGCAGGGGTGTTTGGATTCCTTCTTTCAGAGCGAAAGCGGCGTGAAGTTGCGTCTCGTTTGCAGAGAATCCAATCTGAGATATCCAGACTTCAATCCGAATATGAAACACTAAGCAAAAGAAATCAGGCTCCTCTGGCAAGAAGAGACCAGTTGGAAGTGGAGATTTCGCGCCTGGTCCAGTTAGATGCTGCGAATCTCAGGCTAAGAGTGGATAACGATAGAAAAAAGGCCAGCCGGTTATCAAGAGAACAACTTCAAGAAAGGGAGAAGCAACTGAATCAAGAGTTGCAGAACGTCATTAGAGCAAAAGGTGAGAAGAAAAGGGAGCTAGAGAACCTTGAAAAGGAAGTGGAAACATATAACGCCCAGCGTCGAGAAATAGATAGGCACTTACAACTACTACTAGGGTCTGATATTCATAACGTAGATGTAGTGCTCAGGCGTCTTCGTGAAAACTGGGAGGGGATGAATGATGCTGAACTCGAAAGGCAGATTGTTGAGCGTGACGGCATTGAGCATCTCTATCGGGAGCAACTGCTATTACAGCATCGTATCCAAAATGCGAGCAAAAAAGCAGACGAATGGCGCCGTGTGATTAAAGATCCCATCGCCGAGGCAGTTTTATTACTTGAGAAACATACTCTTGAAAGAGAAAACCTAGAGAGGGATTTTCAACGCGATCTGTCTCGCCTTTCAGAAATCAGCGCGCGTTTGCAACAACTACAACCTGAGTATCGTGAATTAGAGCAATTGAACCGCAATCTCATCGTGGCGACTTATAGAGAACGGCGAATAGCAAAAGTAATAACCTGGGCTATCTCAATCAGCTTGCTGATTCTTATTGTAGTTGCGACGATGGCTAGCGTTCGTGCATATCAAACGCATCAGAAAGAACAAATATACCAACAAGCACTTACTGCCCTTGAAGCAGGCCAATGGGAAACAACAAGGGCAACGGTGGAGGAACTTTCATCTTTGGACAACAATTATAAGGATGCCAGGACTTTGATGCTTGAGAGTTACTATAGACCCGCCGTTCATGCCTTGGAAGGGGGTCAATGGGAGACTGCACGGGCAGAGTTGCAGCAGTTGTCCATATATGGAGACTACAGGGACACTCACAC
>JBDRTM010000121.1:0-5935 GCA_043824065.1 Planctomycetota bacterium
GGCCTGAAGAAAAAAAGGCAAAAGGCAAAGACGTGAAACTACTAATGGCCTATTTGGCTGTCTGGAATTAGTAGTAAAACGTAGACCGAGAGGCAGAAATGAAGCCGTGTACCAAATGTAAGAAGTTAAAAAGCAAGAGTGAGTTTAGTAAGAATAGTAATAACAAAGATGGTTTGGCGTATTGGTGCAAAAAGTGCTACCGTGAGTATAAACGCAGATATTACAGGAGAATCAGGGGGCCTGTGAAAAGATACTTCAGATATGAGGAGAGACATCGGACCATTGACGGCGTGAAGCAGAAACGCTGTACCAAATGCAAAAAGTGGAAAGAAGAGAGTAAGTTTGGCAAGGACCGTTACTACAAAGACGGATTGGGGTATGATTGCAAAGACTGCGTGCGGGCAGATATGCGAAAGCGTTACAAGAAAGAGGGGAAGGGCCTGAAACAATATTATAGATATGAGGAGTGCCATCGAGTTGTTGACGGGGTGAAACAAAAGCGATGTTGCAGATGCAAAAAGTGGAAGGCCGAGAGCGAGTTCTACAAAAGCAGGTCGTGTAAAGACGGCTTGCAGTGCCGGTGCAAAGCATGTGCAAATAAAGCTACCAACAAGTCTCGTAAGAAGCGGCGGACGGCTGTGCGGAATTAAAGAGCCGAGACCAAAAAATCCAGCCAATTTTTTCTGAAAAATAGGCAATTATGGCTTGACACCGCAGGAGCGATGGTTGTACAATTATCGCATCGCGAGAGTTTCTAAATGGATAGTCTTCGCATAGAGCTTTTTGATATATTATTTATTAGAGCACTTTCGCAGGGCTGAGGATATCTCGCTTTTTCCTCTCCCTCCGCACCTCAGCCCTGCTTCCTCCATTTTCGGGCCAATCGAGTCTTTTGTTCCAACTTCTTGCTGCTATTTTCGGCACTATTGGGCAGAAACTTTACTATTCTACGAATATGCAAAACAAACCCAATTTGCTGGATGCTCAAATGAACTTAAGTTCTGTATTAACAACGGATTACGAAAATAAATCCAATTGGACACTTGGTGAAAACAAACCCAATTCAAACCCAATCAAACCCAATTTCCGTAAAGCCCAAAATGAGCGCAAACGCTTTTTCACAAAAGGATTATGAAAATGAAACCGCCTTCAGACCCCAAAAAAACAAACCCAAAACCAATTTTACAATCATAGTTCCGAAATACCATATACGACATACGATATACGATATACGAGATAGGTATCGTACTTTTTATGAGGTCGCGCTTTACAATGGTGGAAAATGCATTATGATCACCACAGATAAATAAAACCACGAGGTGCGTCAGAATGATTTTGAAGCGTTGTCTTTGGGGAACCCTTTCGTAAAAGAAAGAGGTATGGATGATGCGCAAAGTAAGCGGTTTCACTTTAATAGAGCTACTCGTAGTCATTGCCGTGATCGCATTGCTGCTGGCTATTTTGATGCCTGCCTTACGCAAGGCCAGGGGGCAGGCCCAGATGGCGGCCTGTTCCGCTCAGCTACGGCAGTTTGGGCTGGCTTGGAACCAGTATGCCGACGACAACGACGGCTTTAATATTGAATATGCGCCTTCCTCACAATGGGCCAGTGGCGGTTTCTGGTTCTATCAATTGGGCCCGTATTTCAGTGCCAAGGAATTCGCCAAGGCCCAGGGCGATACCAGTAGTGGTGTTCTGAAGATTCTGAGGTGTCCGGCGGCCAGAGTGTGGAGCAATAGATATAATGACAATTCACCACTGTACGGGGCCCACGACCTGGCCTGGCAATGGCGCTCACAGGTCGGTGCCCAGGGACGAGAAGAGGTACATGAAGGAAGCTATACGCTGAATGGCTGGATGCAGAACCTCAGCGGGCAACGCAAGTCGGCTTACGCCGCGGAACGGGTCAGGAACTATTACTTCAAGTATGATGACGCCCGTGGCGAGAGCCCCTTGATATCCGACGGTGGATGGGTTGACGCGTGGCCGGACAATCCGCACGTAGCCGAAACACATATGTTCCTCGACTTAAAGGGTTCGGGAATTCCCGGTGGCACCTATAGAATGAGCCCCAACCAGCTCACTCGTATCCTCCTTGAGCGTCATGGAAGAGGAATCAATATCCTATTTAAGGCTGCGCACGTGCAGCGCGTTCCGCTGGAGAAAGTGTGTCATTACAAGTGGCATCGGTACTTCACTCCGGTTGCTGAACTGGAGCTGCCGTAGCTCGGCACAGTGCCAGCCCTTTGGGCATTTTCAGTTTCAGCTGCTTTCGTGGACAAAGCGAAGCTGACATATGAAATGGAAGTGAATCGGCCACTGAAAACGTTACCAAATTTTCGGTCTTCTGTAATTCCTTGACCCTAAACAGTTTATGGAATGAACATTTTTTCGAATTGACACATAACGGGTTGTTGAGTTGTATAAAGGTTGCAACTGTCAACTCGCGAAAAAGGGGCCATTTATGGGAGCTTCGTGTGCGGCTCAGTGCGCTTGATTGGCTGGTGGGCCTGGTCCAAAAGCTTCTTATCATCGCTGGCATAACGATAGCGCATTATATGCAATATAAAAACAACCGGGGCCGATATCGACGCCTTTGGTGTGAGTGTAGAATGGGCTTTGAACACGCATGACAAGCCGACTTTAAAGGGGCTTGTCGGCCAAGTCTTGCGTGGATATACTAATGGAAAGATTAGGTTGGATCGGCTGTGCCCGAGTCGGGATACTGGCCTGTCTAACATTTGATATTAAGGGGAGCACAACCATGAAAAGGAAACTGAGTCGTCGTTGTTTTCTCTCAAAATTCGCCGCGGGCGCGGCTGGGTTGCTGATTCTGAGAGATAGCCAATCCGTCCGGGGTGTGCCAGCCAACGAAAGGATCAACGTCGCGCTTATTGGCATCGGCGGACGCGGTAGGTGGTTTTTGGATACTATCCCGCGTATGGAGAACGTGGTTGCTCTATGTGATGTGGACAACCGGAAGCTGACCGAAAGCGTTGAAGTGGCCGAGAGCTACAAGTACCTGACCAAAACCAAGCCGAAAAAGTATCGGGACTTCCGCCGGATGCTGGATGAAATGGGAAACCAGATCGATGCGGTCATCGTTGCCACGCCGGACCATACCCACGCTGTGATCGCCGCAACGGCCATGAAAAAGGGCAAGCACGTCTATGTCGAGAAGCCCATTGCCCACGATGTCGCCGAAGCCCGTGCCCTTCGCCACATCGCCAAGCAGCGGAAAGTAGCTACCCAGATGGGCAATCAGGGGATGGCCACCGATTCGTTTCGCCGCACCTTGGAGCTGATTGAGGAGGGGGCCGTGGGCGAAATCCGCGAGGCGCACGTATGGTACGTATTTGGCGGCCCTGGTCCGCGCGAGCGGCCCAAGGAAAGGCCTCCGGTGCCGGAGTACCTCGATTGGAACCTTTGGCTTGGCCCGGCTCCCTTCCGCCCGTATCACCCTCGTTACGTGGGCGGCTGGGGCGCCTGGCGGGATTTCAGCACGGGGATGCTGGGAGGCGGTGGCGCGCATTCGATCAACCTGGTATTCAAGGCCCTCAAGCTGGGTGCTTTGTGGGAGGGTGCCGATGGAGCCAAGGGGCAGATCCGCGTCGAGGCGGAAACCCCGCAGCGATGTATCGAGACCTTCCCCAGCCAACAAATCCTGCGGTTTGACTTTCCTGCCCGCGGTCCGCTGCCACCAGTGCGAATCAATTGGTACAACGCCCAGGAACGTGAACTCCAACGGCTCGGCATCTGGCAGCGGCTGGAACAAATCGCCGGGCGGTCGTTGGAGTGGAAGCAAGGCTGGACGCCACGCTCCGGCTCCTTGCTCGTGGGCAGCAAAGGCGTGGTGCACACTAACGCCCACAATTCGCTCTGCGCATTGTTGCCGATGCGGGACTTTCCCAATTCCAGCGGGCCGCCTCAGAAGCTACCGCATGTCGAGGGCCACCTGCAGGAGTGGATCCAGGGCTGCAAGGGTGGACCGGTGCCTTTATCCAATTTTGATCACGCCGGGCCGGTGGTGGAACTGCTCCTGCTGGGTAACGTCGCTACCCTGGTTGGTCAGAGGCTTGAATTCGACCCTGTCGCTATGAAGGTCGTCAACAACGCGGAGGCTAATGCCCTGTTGCGCCCGGAATATCGGCAAGGATGGTCATTGTAAGTCTCGCACAGTTCTGTTGCACATTCTCTCGGAAAGACCCAACACTGTGCAACGTATCGGCTCGATATAGCCCCCGTCGTTTTCGCGGATCCTTTCCTGCTTTATTGGCATTTGACAAGCGCAGGTATGATTTTACGAGTAATCTAAGGGCAGATCGACCACCCGCTTCAGCTGACCTTAGTCCATGAAATGACAGGAACGGACGTGACCGTTCCGGAGCACTCAGACTGTTGCCGTCAAAGCAGTTTCAGGAAGGCGACTCCGAGGAAGATGGCACTTCCGGCGAATACTATGCACCGCAAGGCGGGGTGGCTTCGGGCGTAAGTGGGCAGTTTGCGGTCGAGGTAGAGCAGGGCGAAGCCGAGCAGACCGAAAACGACGGCGTTCATGGCGGCGACCATGTTGATGATGGCGCCAGGCTGGTTGTCACCGAGAAGTATGGTCACGGCCATGACGGTCAGGTATGCGCCCATTGCGATGCGGTAGCTTTTGAGTTTGTCAGAGAACCGCGGCGAAATGCCGGTCAGAATGGAGGCAATGGCCCGGCTTTTCCCGTCCATGCAGCTGACTATGGTGCTGAACAAAGCGAAAAACGCGACAACCAGGAACGTTTCGCGGCCTCGGGGGACGGAGTCGAGCATCTTGGACAGGGTCACCATGATCTCGCGCTTTTCGGGCACAAGACCCTGGGCATGCAGAGTGGCCGCGCCTATGGCGAGGAGCGCAAAAGAAATCCCGAGAATGAGTATATATGAGGCAAGACAGTCAATCCGCATTGTGGACAGCCACCGGCGATAGTCTTCTTCGTTCCGTGCCTTACCGATCTTCTCATTGATCCACGAAGAATAGAGCAGGGTGGTCGTGCCGGCGCCGATCCAGCCCATTAAGCCCATGATGGTGCCTACGGGACCTTCTGGGACCCTGGGCACGAGTCCGCGCGCAATCTCTTCGGCCGGCAACGGGACCTGAAATAGTGTGTAGATCACGCCCGCAATGAGTACGGCACACATTGCCACAACGACCTTCTCGAAAAACCGGTACGAACCTGTGTGCAGCAGAACGGGTACCAGGGCCGTGGCACAAAGGGCTGCCACCCGAATATCGAGGCTTGGAAACAGACCAACGAGAGCGGAGCCTACGGCCAGCGCGATGCCGCCGTAACCAATCATGTCTAAGGAAAAGACGAGTATGATGAAGTATTGGGCCCAGTGCCGGGGGCCGGGCAGCCAATCGAAGGCGCGAAACACATCATCCCCGGAGGCGATGGTCAGTCTGGCCAAGCCTTCGCTGAACGCCGCTTTGTAAACGATGGTCAAAATGGGCACCCATAGCAGTGCGAACCCATACAGAGCGCCGCTTCTCGGCGTCAGCACAAGTTCGCCGGACCCTATGGCCAGCGCTGCCAGGACCACGCCGGGGCCCATAAACTTGAGCTTCTCTCGAAGACTCGCGGGCGCCTTTTTAGTCGTCTCCAATAGTCACCTCCAGTGATGAAATATGATACATACAGTTCTCGGCAGTTGCAACGGGATCGCAAAAGTTTAAATTCATTCTTTCTAAAATTGGGTTTGAATTGGGTTTGTTTTTTTGGGGCCGGAAGGTGGTTTCATTTTCATAATCCTCTATAACATATAAGTTTGCGCTCATTTTGGGCTTTACGGAAATTGGGTTTGAAGTGGGTTTGTTTTTTCGGACTACGAAATCATCTTTTTTTCTGTAATCCTTTGTTATAAGTGAGTTTACATTCATTTTGGCTTTTCGGAGATT
>JBDRTM010000122.1:0-2902 GCA_043824065.1 Planctomycetota bacterium
CTCTTTGCACAGCCAGATTACAAGCGGCGTCTTACCTGTCCCGCCGACCGTAATATTGCCGACGCTTATCACCGCTGCATCAGCACGATGCACTTTAAGCCATTTTTTGGAATATAAAAAATTGCGCAGCCGAACAGCAACCGAGTAGCCACCCGCAGCGACCCCCAAAAGCAAACGCAATAGCGCTGTGCCAAGCCCTGCCTTTTGACCCGAAATCAATTTGCGATAGCTTTCTTGATTCAATTACAAAGTCCTCATTTTACTGCATCAAATTCGTCATTCCCGCGAAAAGCCTGCCCTGAGCCCAGCCCAATGGGCGGGAATCCGGTTTTTAGGCCAGTAATTACACAGGTTACACCGAAATTTCTTGTTTTGCCACAAAAAGAGAATTAGGCGTAGGGTGGGGCTTGCCCCACCAACTTTTTTGCAGTTGAACCTGAATTTTAAACTACGGTTTTACACTTTCAGCTTTCACTTTTAAGCTTTCCTTGAGTTACGCTTCACGAGATACGAACCACGAATCACGTGCGACGAGCCGCGTGCGACTACTCGGCTTTTATTTTTTCTATAATAGCGTCAGCCATTTGGCTCGTGCCGACGGCAGTCGGGTCATCGCGGTGCGGCTTCATATCGTACGTTACACTTTTACCCTCCGCTATCACCGCTGCAACTGCATTTTCGAGTTTGTCGGCCTCAGTTTTTTTGTCGATGTGTCTTAACATCAACACGCCGCTGAGTATCAGGGCCGTCGGATTGACCTTGTTCTGGCCTTTATATTTCGGTGCGCTGCCGTGGGTCGCCTCGAAGATAGCTATCTTTTCACCGATGTTGCCGCCGGGCGCCACGCCAAGTCCGCCAACCAGACCCGCACACAAATCGCTCAATATATCACCATAAAGGTTCGGCAGCACAAGGACATCATAAAGCTCCGGCTTTTGAATCAACTGCATACACATATTATCAACGATGCGGTCTTCAAATTCGACGTCGGGATATTTCTTCGCGACCTCGCGGCTGACATCGAGCCACAAGCCATCTGAGAACTTCATAATATTGGCTTTATGAACGCTCGTTACCTTTTTACGTCCCATCTTACGGGCGTAATCGAATGCGAAACCGACTATACGCTCCGTGGCCTTGACCGAAATGGGTTTGATGCTTATACCGGAATCGCCGCTTATTTTTCGGCTGCTGTGTTTGTTTATCCAGTCGATAATTTCAGCCGTGTCATCTTTACCCTTTTGAAATTCGATGCCGGCGTAAAGGTCTTCAGTATTTTCACGCACTACCACAAGGTCGATGTCACTATATCTGCTGCGCACGCCTTCATAGCTTTTGCAGGGTCTAAGGCACGCATACAAATCAAGCGTTTGGCGAAGATGCACGTTTATACTTCTATAGCCTTTTCCGACCGGCGTAGTAATCGGCGCTTTTAGTGCAACGCCGGTTTTCTTAATCGATTCGACGGTAGCATCCGGCAGGGGGGTTCCGAGACGTTCCATTACTTCCACACCTGCTTCGGCCACCTCCCAGTTTATGTCCGCACCGGTAGCATCAATACATCTGCGCGCAGCTTCTGCAATTTCCGGCCCAATCCCATCGCCGGTAACTAAAGTTACATCTGTCATTTCTAATACTCCAAAATCCTAACAAAACCGATACCTTATCTGCTCATCATGCAATTGTCAACGATACGCTTCGCAAATTTGTATTGGCCGGACGAAAAAACAATACCGGCCTTTACAGGTAATTCGTCTATAGTCAATAATCAGTAATCAAGTACCTTGCCTACTTTTCAAGTAGGTTCACCGTTCTCAATTTCCCTTTATCCCGCGCAGGCGGGGCACCACCCCGTCGTCATCCTGAGCGGAACGAAGTGGAGTCGAAGAGCCTGCCCTGAGCATAGTCGAAGGGATCTGGCCCCCGAACAGACTGTCAGGAGAATATCCGTCACAGTATTAGATTATCTTTACAGCCCGGGCAAAATAAGATATGTTCTGGAAGAAATATTAGATGTGCTTGGTACGATTTTACACGTATAAAAGGAGTGAACGCATGCCCCGGGAAGAGCAGGTACTGGTTATCGAACGAAAAGTCCTTGAACAGGTAGGGATGTTTCAGGGACTCACATTTGACGTGGCCAATTATCTCCGCGAGTTCTTTGTTCAAGGCGTCCCCCGTTTCATGCCTCGCTCGCAAGTGGAAGAAAATCCCGCCTACAAGCAGCTCATTCCATACGTGCTAATGAGTTATCAGGACAAGTACCTTAGCTACATTAGGGGAAGGCGGGCCGGGGAGGCACGCCTTGTCGGTAACAGGTCCATTGGCATCGGCGGCCACATAAATCCCGTGGATAATGAAATACCCTTGTTCGATACCGACTTCAGCGAGCTTTATCGTACCGCCGTTGAGCGCGAAGTGGCCGAGGAAGTGTCCGTAGAAACCAGCCACACTGATTGCGTTGTTGCCCTCCTAAATGACGAATCCAACGAGGTTGGAAGTGTACATCTCGGAATAGTCCACCATTGGATTCTGGATGCCCCGAAGGTCAGCAGGCGAGAGCAGATGATCACCCAGATGGCCTTTATGACACCTGCCGAGCTGCAAGAAGTCCGGGATACCTTAGAGACGTGGTCAGGCTTATGCCTGACCCGGCTTGCCGAGATGACCAAGACTCTCTCCTGACAATCCCCCATTGGCCAGCCGCGGGGGGTGTCGTTTTTTTCGTCAGCCAGATTGTTTCTGATCCTTTATGGGCTCCGCCGCGGCGGACCATAGGTGGAGTGCCGATGGCCTAAGACCCCTTCTCAGGCGATCTGTCAGCCTGCAATCCGAACTGGGGCGACTTTTTTGCGATTTGCTCCAACTCGAGATCTCGCGTAGCTCAGCCCCGGCCGGGGCC
>JBDRTM010000123.1:0-7682 GCA_043824065.1 Planctomycetota bacterium
TAGAAGCTTGACCCGCCAACGGCGGGTTTCAATCGGAACCCAGCGTTGCTGGGTCGCTTTTCCTCGAGCATCCAACGTCGAGCTTCCAGTCCGATACCAGCTTCGACACCGACAAACAAGCTTCTACAACTGGGCAACTTTAGCTCACTTTAGGCACTTTTCTGATAACCAATACCAGAGGAATAAATTAACCATTGTACATCCTATTGGAGCAAGAAATGGATAAGAGTAAAATTGTCGCTGAGGGAATAACCTTCGACGATGTGCTGCTGATACCGGCCCAAAGCGATTTTGTGCCGAGCCAGGCGGACACCCGCACACAATTGACCAACAATATCACGATAAATATACCGATTGTCTCGGCGGCTATGGATACGGTTACCGAGGCGGCATTGGCGATAGCCCTGGCCCAGGAAGGCGGCATCGGCATAATTCACAAGAACCTCTCGGTCGAGGCACAGCAGCGAGAGGTGGCCAAGGTTAAACGCTCTGAGCACGGCGTGATTCTCGACCCGGTAACGTTATCCCCGGCCCAGCCCGTCAGGAGAGCACAGGAGCTGATGAACGTGCAGAACGTCTCCGGCATCCCAATCGTCGAGGGCAAAAAGCTGGTGGGTATTCTGACACGCAGGGATTTGAAATTTCTCAAGGACTATGACGTCGAGATAAGCTCTATAATGACAAAGAATAATCTTGTTACAGGCCCGGCTGGGACGACACTTGAGCAGGCCAAGGAGACTTTGCAGGAACACAAGGTGGAAAAGCTGCTGCTGGTTGATGGAAATGGAGAGTTGGCCGGCTTGATTACTATGAGGGACATCGACCGCGTTCAGCAATATCCGATAGCGGCCAGGGACCGGCGAGGCCGGCTCCGCGTCGGTGCCGCGGTGAGCGTTCACGAGTATGAGCGAATCGAGGCCCTGATAGCAGCGGACGTCGATATTATAGTAGTGGATACCGCCCACGGCCATTCGCAGAACGTCATCGATACCCTAAAGAAAATAAAAGCTGAGTACGACATCGACGTGATTGCGGGCAATATTGCCACCGCTGAGGCGGCACAGGATTTGATAGAAGCCGGTGCCAATGCCGTGAAGGTCGGCATCGGACCCGGTGCAATCTGCACCACGAGGGTAATTTCCGGCGCGGGAATGCCCCAGGTATCCGCTATAATCAACTGCGCCAAGGTGGCGCGAAAACATAATATTCCCGTTATCGCCGACGGCGGCGTAAGGCAGTCCGGTGATATAAGCAAGGCGATTGCAGCCGGGGCTTCGAGTGTGATGATAGGCTCGTTGTTTGCCGGCCTGAAAGAAAGTCCGGGACAATTAGTTATCTATAAGGGCAGACAGTTCAAGGAATACAGGGGTATGGGCTCTTTAGGGGCGATGGTCAAAGGCTCAGCGGAAAGATACGGACAAAGCAGCTCGACCGAGAGAAGCAAACTTGTGCCCGAAGGCGTAGAAGGGCGGGTGCCGTACCGCGGGACACTTGGTGATTTTGTCTATCAATTAGTCGGTGGACTGCGAGCGGGTATGGGGTATTGCGGAGCGAGAAATATTGAAGAGCTTAGAAAAAACAGCCGATTTGTTCGTATAAGTGCCGCTTCGGTCAGCGAGTCGCATCCGCACGATATACAAATAACCAAAGAAGCGCCAAACTATTCGGCGAGCGTACCTTTTGAAGATTGACGCTTTGTAGAAAACCTTTTCAAAATGTCATTGCGAGGCCTGAAAGGCCGTGGCAATCTATTGCTTACAAACGATTGAGATTGCTTCGCTCTGCTCGCAATGACAGCTTTCGGGCCGCTGTCAATGATTGAATGGAAATAGTTTGTTGTATAGCCGTATAAGGAGAGAGTCTTAAATGGATAAAGTCAGCCGTAATGGATTTTGGCTCAGGTTGCTTTGTGCAGGTCTGGTTTTCCTAATTGCCTGTCAGGTTGTCAACGCGGACAATAAGGACCCTAATGACCCGAACGATCCAAACGACCCGGAAGAGCTCTTGCGGAACAAGTGGGACGCCATTGTTTCAATCCTGCAGAACAAAGACATCGACCAGAAAGCCAAAGAGAAGCGAATCAGTAAAATCGTAACTCCGATCTTTGATTTCCCACTGATGGCCAAACTTGTATTGGGGAGAAAACACTGGCCAAAATTTACCCCACCACAACGCGAGAAATTCACCAAGCTTTTTACCGAACGGCTTAAGAAGTCGTATCGGGAAAAAATCGCGCTCTACAAGGATGAAGAGGTCCTATTCAAACCCAAAGTGCAAAAGAAGAAGACTATATACATCCCGATGGAGCTGAGATACGAGGATAAAAAGGTGGCAATACTATACAAGCTTCGCAAGGTAGACAAACGCTGGAAGATCTATGATGTAGAAATACAAGGCGTCAGCATCCTCTTGTCCTACCGGTCGCAATTCGACGAAATCCTTCGCCGCGGCACTGTTAAAGACCTTCTTTCTCGACTGGAGAAACCTCCGGAATAAGTGAGCTAAAGTGAGCTAAAGTGACTAAAGTGCCACGTAAGTGTCATTCTGAGGCGAAGCCGAAGGATCTGGTCAACGAAAAAGAGATTCTTCACTTCGCTGAGCTGCGTTCAGACCTGTCCTTGAGCAAAGCGAAGGAATGACAGCAAAGCTGTCACTTTAGGCACTTTTCTGATAACCAAAAGGGCACTATGACGAAACATCGCCCAGTAGCTTTTTTTTTCGACCGAATGGTCCTGAGACATCCTAAGACAGTCATTCTCTGTGTGCTGATAGTGGTTGGCTTTCTCGGCTTCGGCGCCAGAGGTTTCAGGCTGGACGCCTCCGCGGAGACGTTAGTTCTGGAGAACGATGAGGACCTTCGCTACTCGCGTGTAATCAGCTCCCGCTACGGACAACAAGACTTTCTGGTCCTGACATATACCCCCGGAGGCGACTTGTTCTCGCCGGAAACGCTGGCCGCCTTGGCCCGGCTGCGAGACGAGTTGAGGTCCCAGAAAAGTGTCTCATCGGTGCTTTCCATTCTGGATGTCCCTCTGCTGCAAAGTCCGCCCGTCTCACTCAAGGAGCTTACGGGCGAGCTGCCCACCCTTGAATCGCCGACTTTAGATATTAATCTGGTCAGGAGCGAGCTTCGCCGGAGTCCTCTTTATCAGAACCTGTTAGTAAGCTCGGACTTAAAGACTACGGGCCTGCTGGTCTATTTATCGGAAGATGATGCTTATCGTGATTTGTTAGAGCACCGCAATGAGCTGCAGCAGAAAAAAGAGTCCGGCTCACTGACTCCTGCAGAGCGAGCCGAATTGAAGGGCCTGATTGGGCAATGCCAACAACATAAGGACGAAATGAGGAGGCGGCGCCATCAGGATATCACGGCGATACGAAACATTATGGATAACTATCGCCGGAATGCAGAGCTGTTTCTTGGTGGCGTCAGTATGATTGCAGACGACATGATTACCTTCATTAAGAACGACTTGAAGGTGTTTGGTATCGGGGTCCTGCTCTTTCTGATTCTTATGCTGTTTATAATTTTCAGGAGAATACGCTGGATATGCCTGCCGCTGCTCTGCTGCGTGGTCTCCGTAATCTGCATGATTGGGCTGCTGGGATGGTTTGGCTGGGAGGTAACGGTCATATCCTCCAATTTCATCTCTTTGCAGCTTATCATCACCTTGGCTATTGTGATACACTTGATTGTACGATACCGGGAGCTGCTTGTCCGGAATCCGCAAGCCCCCAATCGCGAGCTGATTCTCGAGACCGTTCTTTTAAAGCTGAAGCCCTGTGTGTATGCGGTACTTACTACGATTGCCGGTTTTGGGTCCCTGGTGCTTTGTAACATCCTGCCGGTCATCACCTTCGGCTGGATGATGATAGCAGGTTTGATTGTGTCCCTGACTGTAACCTTTCTGCTTTTCCCAGCCGTGCTGATACTGATACCTAAAGAAACGCCACCCAAAACGGGCGAATGGCGTTTTTCCATAACGTCCGTCCTTGCGAGATTTACCGAAGCCCACGGCGTGCTGATCGTAGGAATTAGCAGCCTGGTCCTCCTCGGCAGCGTCATCGGCATCTTGAGATTAGATGTGGAAAACAGTTTTATCGATTACTTCCACGACACCACCGAGATTCACCGAGGCATGAAAGTAATCGACCAACGCCTTGGTGGTACCACCCCTCTGGATGTCATCATAGATTTCGAGGAGCCTGACACTCTGTCGGCATCCACCGAACCTGCCGTGACGGAAAGTGACGAGACATTCGACGAATTCGATGAGTTCGATGAATATGACGAGGCCGCAGCGAACGAGAAATACTGGTTTAACGCCGAAAAGATGGCCCGCATCAAAAACGTGCACAATTATCTCGACAACCTGCCGGAAACCGGCAAGGTGTTATCCCTGGCCACCTTATTGACAATTGCAGAGAAGTTGAACAGCGGCAAAGCTCTTGACAGTCTTGAGCTCGCTTTGCTCTATAGCGAAACCCCGGACGAACTCAAGACCATGCTCATCAAGCCCTACGTCTCAGTAGAGCATAATCAGGTCCGCTTTTGGGCCAGAGTCAAGGATTCGCAGAAGACTCTAAGGCGTAACGAGCTGCTGAAGAAGATAAAGAAAGACCTCACCGGCATGCTGAAGCTTAATGAGGAAAATATTCATCTGTCCGGCCTGCTGGTCTTGTACAACAACATGCTGCAAAGCCTGTTCGGCTCCCAGATACTGACATTGGGCATTACTGTGCTGTTGCTGACCGGGATGTTTCTGGTACTGTTCAGGTCGTTGAAAATAGCCCTAATCGCCATGCTCCCCAACGTGCTTTCCGTCGCAGTCGTGCTCGGCGTGATGGGCTGGCTGAATGTCCCTCTCGACATGATGACCATAACCATAGCGGCCATCAGCATAGGAATTGCCGTAGATAACACGATTCACTATATCCACCGATTCAAAAATGAATTTCAAAAAGACCGCAGGTATCTGCCAACAATGCATCGGTGCCACGGAAGCATCGGCCACGCTATGTATTATACTTCGATTACTATTATCATCGGTTTTTCCATCCTGGCCCTGTCAAATTTCATTCCCAGTGTTTACTTCGGCCTGCTGACCGGATTAGCAATGTTCATCGCACTTCTTGCCGCCCTTACCCTCCTGCCGCAAATGCTGATTCTTCTGAAACCTTTTGGTAAAGAGACTTGAGAGTCCGAACCGATTACTATAAGATGGCACAAAACAGTCCACAGGATGCCTTACGGCAAAGACACAAATTAGTCCACAGGATGCCTTACGGCAAAGACAAAAGTCAGTACACAGAATGCCTTACGGCAAAGACAGTCCACAGGATGCCTTACGGCCAAATCTGTCCTCTGTCCTCTGGCCTCTGGCTTCTGTCGTTCTGGTGGTCATGGCGACGGGCTGCGCAGTCTCCGAGAACTCGACTCTCGATACTCGATACTCCACCGCAAGGTGTCCTGCGGAGATACTCGACGAGAATCAAGATGAAGATTTTGACCTGCTGGAAGAGGAGTATATCGAGCAGAGAGTGGAGGTGAACGACCCGCTGGAGCCCTGGAATCGGTTAATGTACAACGTAAATGACACACTCTACTTCTGGGTGTTCAAACCCTGCGCCCAGGTATGTAATGCAGTCGTACCAGAGCCGGCTCGAACCGGCGTGCGCAATTTCTTTCAAAATCTCACTACGCCCATTCGTTACGTAAACTGCCTGTTGCAGGGAAAAGGCGATTCCGCTGACACTGAGCTGCGCCGGTTCCTGGTCAATACCACGGTAGGTGTTCTGGGATTTGGCGACCCGGCAAGAGACCAATACGGACTGGAACCCACCGAGGAGGACCTGGGCCAGACACTGGCGATACATGGCATAGATCAAGGCTTCTATATCGTCTGGCCACTCTTAGGCCCATCGACCGTACGGGATTCGTTGGGCATGGTCGGCGACCAGTTTCTAAATCCCTTGCGCTATGTGGAACCTTGGGAGACCTCGGTCGGCATATCCACTGTGAGGGTTACCAACGAGGGCTCATTTCATATAGGAGAGTACGAAGACTTCAAGTCCGCGGCCCTGGAACCCTACGTGGCGATGCGAGAAGCCTATATTCAATACCGAAACAAAAAAATACAAGAGTAACGCTCTTTTACGTCTCCAGTTTGGCTAATCAACTAATTCACTAATCAACTAAAATCCTGATACCCTGATTCCTGGTATCCTGCCACCTGATTTCCTGTTCACCTGATAACCTAATCTCTAATTCTCTAATCACTAACCTTCTCCCACCACAGTCGGGGATAGTCCTGACCTTTGCTACTCTGCGAAGTAGCGCGCTACGTAGCACGAGCAAGAATCCACCAGATATCCTCGGCGCCGTTTAGCCGTCGCCGGTGAGCCTGCCCTGAGCGCAGTCGAAGGGGCGACGCAATCCCTTATGCCTGCCCCGAGCGAAGCCTGTCCTCGACTCCGATCGCCGAGCCGGTATGGCAATCTCTTGAAATTGGTAGGGTGGGGCTTGCCCCACTAATTGTCATTCCGCACTTGATGCGGAATCCAGATATTTAGTCCTCAGCTTAACGCCGGGAGCTTGCTAAAATAAATCCTTACGGTTTTATCCACAAACTCGTATAATCTGCGAAGAAAAAGATGAATCAATTATGCTGGCTCTGCCAGACGATTTCTTTCATTGTTCCGCCCATCCAATTTCCTTAAACCACTCTTTATCTCGTACGCTTTTAAGATATTTATCGCGCATAGCCCGTTCCAAAGTCGGTAACTCCCCTGCCTCTTCGGCAATCTGCAACCACCGCTTGCACTCCTTCTCATCCGCATCAAATGCACGAATGCAAGCCAAACTATACGCACACGACCCCTTTTTTAGTGAGTCAGCTTTAATGTATATTTCTTCAGCTTTTTTTATCAATTCTTTCTCTTTATCTCCTTCTTCTCTCTCGGCGTAACTAAAAAGTACATTTCCCCATGTTTGCAAAATATAATAATTTTCTGGTTCCCTTCTGGCTAACTCTCCTATGTCTTCAAGTACCAGTTCAAAGTCTTTTCTGATTAAACCATCTAACACTTTCACCCACAAGGCAAGTACCTCTTTCTGCTTCGAGACCTCTTGGCGGATTTCTGCAATTGCTCTATCCTTAGCTGTGTTGATCTGGTCACGTACTGTTTCAACCTCAACGCCCAAACCCTTCCATCGTTTCACAACATCGCAGTTGACAATAGCAATCCCTCCAACAATCGCGAATGTAAGTAGCAATCCAAAAGACACCCTCCCCAATCCATACCGCAGATGGAGACAAATGGCTATCGTCCCCCAACAAATTCCCCAAAGCAATCCAATAGGTTCTTTCATAACATCTTTTCTCGTACCGTCACTAAAAAACTACCCCCTACCTATTTTTGCAGACTCAATCAACTTTTTCAACAACGCAATGGGAAATTTATGCTCTATGTTTTCTTCTCAACATCACCGCACCCGGGCCGAGCAGAAAAAGGGTGGCAGGTTCGGTGATAACAATATGAAAATTGCTGCAATGACAGACATCATTAACTATTCCTCAGTTTTGAGGTGGTTCTTTTGGGACAAACACGTGTAGTTGAGATCAATGAAAAGCAAAAAGGTTCCAATATGCGATAAAATAATAAAAATCCATTCATTAAGC
>JBDRTM010000124.1:0-18688 GCA_043824065.1 Planctomycetota bacterium
GCAAGCTCAGGGCAGGCTCTTCGGCTTCGCCTCAGGATGACACTAAGTGTCATTTTGGTCACGCCTGTTAGAAGCGTGCGTATCCGCATTAGAAATTGTTTCGAATTTGATGCTATCAACATAACCTCATTGAAACGAACTTCTTGCAAAAACTATACTCGAATTGCGTTCGGATGCCAAGGGCGAATATCCGGATTATTTATCGATCGAACAACAAATCACGATTCACGAGAGACAAATTCATTTCCTTTTCACTTTACAGGAACGTCCGGCGATGTTAGAATGCAGCCTGTACGTTGGAACCCCCGGTGAAACCGGGGGCTAAATACAAGATACACAATACGATATACGCAATACGAAAAAATGGCCGGCAAAATAGTGATTAATCTCGAACGGTGCAAAGGCTGTGGCTTGTGCGTGGTAGTATGCCCTAAGAATAGCATCGTCATTTCAAAACACTCTAACAAAAATGGTTACTTTCCTGCGCGAGTAAATAACACCGATTGCACGGGTTGTGCTATGTGTGCCGTTATCTGCCCGGAGGCGATAATCAAAGTCTTTCGTGAGGACGACGCGGCCGGCAAACCAAGAAAGAAAAGTAAGCCGACCTTAGTTAAAGGAAAAGTGTGAGCCCCGTTAGAAGCTCCATTATGAGGAAAAATGAAATGGTTAAGATCGAAACTTTACCGCCAAAACTGATGAAAAAAGGATTAAAAGAAAAAATACTTAAAATTTGTGAAGGTAATGACATCAGTTTTATGGCTATATTCGGTTCGTTTATCAAAGGGCAAGAAAACAAAAGAAGTGACATTGACATAGCAATAGAGTTTAGTGACAAAAGTCATAAAGACCTTTTCGACTTACTTCATATAGAGGACAAATTGAGAAAGATATTTGGACGAAAAGTTGACCTTGGAATTTTTAGCGCAATAAAACCACACATAATAGAAGATGTAAAAAAACAGATGAGAATTATCTATGAAAAAAGATAAGGCGTATCTAAAAGACATACTGGATGCGATTTCTGATATAGATATCGGGAGAACAAAACGGCTGAGAAAAAGTATTGCAAGCTGGCAAGACTTTTTGAACTCTGAAATAACCGACCCTATTAAATACTTGTAATCGAACGGAGTAAACTAAGCAGTTCGGTTATCTTAAGCTGAATCCGGGGACAAAGCATCTAATTTCGATAAATATAAGAATGAAAAAGGATTTGCTGCTTTAAGGGGGTGAAGAAAAATGGATCAAAAGATAAAACAATTGGTAAATCAAATAAAAGCACATCTGATAAAGATGAAAATGGCGTTAAACGGTTGCGGTTGCGCGGCTCGTATCGGTTGCGTTGAACGTAAGACGATAAACGAAACGAGTAGCGCAACCATTAAACGAAATACGCAACCTTCAGATTGGTTAGTGATTAAAGTATGAATGAACGCGTGTTAATGTGCGGCAATGAGGCCCTTGCCGAGGCGGCTATCCTTGCCGGCTGTGACGCCTATTTCGGCTATCCGATTACGCCGCAAAACGAAATCCCCGCCTATATGTCCCGAAGAATGCCGGAGGAAGGCCGTGTCTTTGTGCAGAGCGAAAGTGAGCTGGCCGCGATAAATATGGTATTAGGAGCTTCGGCCACCGGCAAAAGGGCTATGACAAGCTCATCCAGTCCCGGCATCAGTCTCATGCAGGAGGGAATAAGCTATCTGGCCGGCGCTGAGCTGCCCGCGGTGGTCGTCAACGTAATGCGTGGCGGCCCGGGTCTGGGTAACATCTCGCCGGCACAGAGCGATTATTTCCAGGCCACTCGCGGCGGCGGACACGGCGATTACCGAACCATCGTGTTCGGACCATCGAGCGTCCAGGAGCTGGTCGATTGTATGGCGCTGGCATTCGACTTGGCCGACCAGTATCGAATGACTGTTGTTGTCCTTGCCGACGGTATCTTAGGCCAGATGATGGAGCCGATAGTATTGGAGAAAAAACCAGGCCGAGAACTGCCCGCCAAAGACTGGGCCTTGACCGGGGCCAAAGGCAGAGAGCAAAATATCGTTCGCTCATTATGGCTCGGTGAGGGAGTGCTGGAAAAACACAACAACAAGCTCAAGGCCAAATACGAGCAGATAGAAAAAAACGAAGTGCTCTGCGAACAATACGAAGTTGACGATGCCGAAATAATAGTGGTCGCCTACGGCGTCGCAGCAAGAATCGTCCGCGGCGCGGTAACCAAAGCCAGAGAAGAAGGAATCAAGGTCGGCTGGATACGCCCTATTACCTTGTGGCCGTTTCCGACAGAGCAAATCAGCAGGGCCGCTGACGAATCCGTCGGAGCCGGACCTTTACGGTTTCGTATTTTCCTGACCGTTGAAATGAGCGCCGGCCAGATGGTCGAGGACGTAAAACTGGCTGTAGCCGGAAAAGCTCCGGTCTTACTTCACGGCCGACCCGGAGGCGGCGTACCTACCGTCGATGAGCTGCTTGAAAAAATCAGACAATTAACATTGAGAACTAAGACTAAAGACTAAAATATGGAAACGCTCTGTAGAAAAAACCACATGTCATTTCGACCGAAGCCCCCGTTCTTGCTTTCGCATGAAAGCACGGGGGCGAAGCGGAGAAATCTTTAAAAAAACAGATTTCTCGACTCGCCTTCGGCTCGCTCGAAATGACATCTACAAAATTTTCTACAAAACAGACTGAATTATGAAAACGGTATTTAAGAGAACACCTACCCTCAAAGATTGTCCGACTCATTATTGTCCCGGATGCGGACACGGCATTGCTCATCGATTGATTGCCGAGACTATCGACGAGCTCGACATACACGGCCGTACTATCGGCATAGCACCGGTAGGATGCGCTGTGTTAGCGTATGATTATTTTGACGTCGATATGATAGAGGTCGCGCACGGCAGAGCGCCGGCCGTGGCAACGGGCATGAAAAGGACAAATCCCGACAAAATAATCTTCTCCTATCAGGGCGACGGCGACCTGGCAGCAATTGGAACTGCCGAGATTATCCACGCCGCTCACAGAGCCGAGCAGATAACCGTTATCTTTATCAACAACGCCGTCTTTGGAATGACGGGCGGCCAGATGGCTCCGACAACGATGCTCGACCAGGTAACGGCAACAACACCCAAGGGCCGAAACCCTGCCAGCGAGGGCTATCCGCTGCAAGTATCTGAAATTTTAGCGTTGTTGCCGGGCGCAATCTACGTCGAGCGCTGCGCCCTTAGCAGCGTATCTCAGGTCCGCAAAGCCAAAAAAGCCATCAAGCATGCTTTTGAGCTGCAGGCAAACAACGCCAAAGGCCTCTCGCTCGTTGAGCTGCTTTCAGCCTGTCCGGTTTATTGGCGGATGACCCCGGCCGAATCGATGCAATGGATCGAAAAAGAAATGACAAAGGTTTTCCCGTTAGGGCGATTGAAATAGCATATAAGCGTAAGATGTATGAAAGCTGGAATCCGGAGCAAATTCAAGTGAAATAAAGTGACTAAAGTGAGCTAAAGTGAACTAAAATAAGTTTTCAAACTTTGGGCATTTTAGGCACTATAAACTTTAGGCACTTTCTAATTTCGATACTCGGATTTTATACGGAACACAAAATGACAGTAGATAGTTCTTATGAAGAGATTATCATTGCCGGCTTCGGCGGACAGGGAATTATGCTGACCGGCAGACTGCTGGCCCAGACTGCAATGGAGGCCGGCAAAGAGGTAACCTATATGCCCTCCTACGGCGCCGAGGTTCGGGGCGGCACCGCTAATTGTATGGTCGTTATCGCAGAGAAAAAAATCGCCTGCCCCGTCGTCGCCAAACCCGATTCACTGATTGTGATGAACAAGGCCTCGCTGAATAAATTCGGCCCACGTCTCAAAAACAACGGCCTGTTAATAATGAACAGCTCCCTGATTGACACTGGGCCGCAACTGGACGACTCAATCGAGATAATTCCGGTGCCTGCCGATGAATTGGCCATCGAATTAGGCAGTCCTAAAAGCGCCAATATGGTAGCCTTAGGCGTGTATTTGCAAAAGCGAGGACAGCTCACAGCCGAGGAGGCCGCGCAAGCCCTGCCCGATGTCCTTGCCAGGCGATACCATAAAACATTGCCTGTCAACACCGAAGCCCTGCGCCGCGGCGCCGAATTCGCCAAAGCTTATTGCCTGGCTTGAGTAGAAGAGACACAAAGGATTATGACCCGAAAGAATAGAGTGAACCGGCGCACAGAATCTTGGGTATTGTTACTTATATGCCTGACGTTATTCTTATTCGTTCCTGCCACCTTTGCCCTCCGTCAGAAAATTATGTTGTCGGCTATTTTTGGCACCACTTAGTTCCCGCCGATATTGCCGCGCCTCGATACTGCCATACCTGACCCGCAGGTAACTTACAAAATACTTAACATTGATAACGAGGTCATCTACACGTTTTCCCTCAAAAGAAGTCAGCTGACACACAAAAAAGCAAAATAAAGATGGCCTGAACAACCCTGTTGCCATTACAATGACGCCTCGTATTGTTTGTTATAAAGTCAATTCTAAAAGCCCCTTGTGACAAGGAGTGAAAATGATGGATAAGGCCGTCAGAGTTCTGATGATAATGGCTGCTGCAATTGTAATATGTGCCGGCTGCCAAACAATAGTGGATTCACAAGCAAAGCTGACAGAAGGCCGGGGCCGGCAGCGAAAGGTTATGTCTTTAGCGGGTCAGTGGCTCTTTCGGCTGGACCCGCAGAACATCGGCGAACAACAGAAGTGGCACCAGAGCATACTGAACGACCGTATCAAGCTGCCCGGCTCGGTCCCTGAGAACGGCTATGGCGACGATATTTCCGTCGATACGAAATGGACCGGGCAGATTGTGGACCGCTCGTGGTTTACGGACGCCAAGTATGAAAAGTACAGACAGCCCGGCTCCGTGAAGATTCCCTTCTGGCTTACCCCCGTGAAACATTACGTAGGCCCTGCCTGGTATCAGAAAAGGCTCGACATTCCTGAGGACTGGACGGGCAGGCGAATTATTTTGTTCCTCGAACGCTGTCACTGGGAAACAAAGGTTTGGGTGGACGATGCTGCCGTCGGCGCCCGGGACAGTCTCTGTACGCCGCACGTGTACGACCTTAGCGATGTGATGACGCCGGGCGAACATCTATTGACTATTCGTGTTGACAACTCGATTAAATATAACGTCGGAATAAATGCCCACTCCGTCAGCGACCACACCCAGACAAACTGGAACGGTATAATCGGCCGTGTAGAGCTGCAGGCAACCGACAAGATATGGCTCAGCGACGTCCAGGTCTATCCGGATGTGAAAAACAAATTAGCAAAACTCCACATCACTATCAGCAATTCCACAGGCCGGGACGCCGACGGAACACTCAACCTTAACGCCGGCAGCTACAATACCAACCGAAAGCACACGGTTGCAGCCAAGAGCGTTGAGCTCACCACCGCAGGGCACCAGACAACCGTCACAGTGGACTATCATCTGGGCGAGAATATGCTGCTGTGGGACGAATTCTCTCCCGCAATGTACAAGCTGGCCGTATCGCTTACTGCCACCGCCGGAAAAGCTGTTTTCTCCGACCAGCAGATTGTTACGTTCGGAATGCGCCGGTTCAGCACAAGGGGTACGCAGTTCACTATCAATGACCGTCTAACCTTTCTGCGAGGCACACTTGAGTGCTGCATCTTTCCGCTCACCGGCTATCCGGATATGAGTGTTGACGGATGGCTGCGAATTTTCCGGACCGCAAAGGCACACGGACTGAATCACATGCGTTTCCATTCCTGGTGCCCGCCGGAAGCGGCGTTCGAGGCCGCCGACCGGATGGGATTTACCTTTCACGTCGAATGTCCCGCTTGGACAGCAATCGGTGACGGCAAAGCCATCGATAAATTTATTTATGCCGAAGGCGACCGTATCCTGAAGGCCTACGGCAATCATCCATCTTTTTGCATGCTCGCTTACGGGAATGAGCCTGGCGGTAAAAATCGAAATAGATTTCTCGGAAATCTGTTGAAATATTGGAAAACCAAAGATCCCCGCCGGCTTTATACCAGTGCGGCCGGCTGGCCCATCATTCCCGAAAACCAGTATCACAGCGATTACAATCCTCGGGGTCATCTTTGGGGGGCGGGCCTCAAAAGTCGTTTCAACGCCGAACAGCCGGAAACACTCACTGACTACCGTTCATTCGTCGAAAAATATGATGTCCCTATCGTCAGCCACGAAATCGGACAGTGGTGCGTATATCCCAATCTCAAGGAAATCAAAAAGTACACCGGCGTCCTCCGTGCCCTTAATTTTGAAATCGTCCGCGATTCACTCGCCGAGCACCACATGCTGGACCAGGCCGAGGATTTCCTGATGGCCTCGGGCAAATTGCAGGCCATGCTGTACAAGCAGGAGATAGAATCCGCCCTGCGGACCCCCGGCTTCGGCGGCTTTCAACTGCTCGACATTCACGACTTCCCCGGCCAGGGAACCGCTCTCGTCGGCATCCTCGATGCCTTCTGGGACTCGAAAGGATACATCGAGCCGCAAGAGCATCATCGCTACTGCAGTGAAACCGTACCGCTTCTGCGGATGGAAAAACGCACCTGGACAACGGCTGAAACATTCCGTGCTGATATCGAAATCGCCAACTTCGGCCCCGCTCCGCTCCGGGACACCGTTGCCGCCTGGTCCGTCAAAGATACTAACGGCCGAAAAATCGCATCAGGAGAAATACCGTCCCTTACCGTCCCGTTAGGCAATGGAATCCGACTGGGAAATATCGAAGTGCCGCTTGCGAATGTGGTCTCACCGGCTAAGCTCATAGTAACGGTCTCACTAAAAGACACACCATTCACAAACCACTGGGATATTTGGGTCTATCCGAACAATCTGTATGCTGAGGTGCCTGAGAATTTGCTGATTGCCGAGCGCCTGGACGAGCAGGTATCGGCTGCCCTCGAAGCCGGCAGGAAAGTACTGCTTATGCCTCCGTTAGATTCGATTGATAGTAACATCCCCGCGGGCTTTACTTCAATTTTCTGGAACACGGCATGGACAAGAAATCAGCCGCCTCATACTTTGGGTATTCTATGCAATCCGAAACATCCCGCCCTGGCACAATTCCCGACGGAATTCCACAGCAACTGGCAGTGGTGGGACCTCGTAACCAAATCCAGATTCATGGTCCTCGATAACTTTTCACCTCAGTTGCGGCCCATTGTACAGGTCATCGATGACTGGAACACCAACCGAAAACTCGGCCTGCTCTTTGAAGCAAAGCTCGGCAACGGTAAGCTCCTCGTCTGCAGTATTGACCTCAGGAGTAATCTTGATGCACGGCCTGTGGCACAGCAGATGTTGTATAGCCTGCTAAGGTACATGGAAAGCGACAGCTTCAATCCAGAGGAAGCCCCGGACATTAAACTTATCAGAAATCTACTCAAACAATAAGCGTACGATTAGTATTCTATTAACTAATATTTTTTGTGGAAAACAAAAACCGACGATGTCACCCCTGCGAAAGCAGGGGTCCAGAGCGAAAAAGCTGGATTCCCGCTTCCGCGGGAATGACAAATACTGTTTCCGCAACAGATACTAACTAATAAAACACTATGAATTCCGGAGAAAATACGCGAGAAACATTAAACCATCAGGTCAGTTATAACATGGCCTTTATATGGCTGGTCTGCCTTGTCGCCGCGATGGGGGGATTGTTATTTGGTTATGACTGGGTTGTAATTGGCGGAGCAAAGCCGTTTTATGAGCCTTACTTTGGAATCACCGACGAAACACCTTTCCTGCGGGGCTGGGCGCAAAGCAGCGCTCTGATCGGATGTCTTATAGGTGCTGTTTTGTCAGGAATAATCAGCGATAAATCCGGCCGCAAGCGCCTTCTTATTTTATCAGGTCTTCTTTTTACCGTATCCGCTGTTGGCACCGCTCTTGCCGGGAATTTTCTTTTCTTTAATGTGTTTCGTATCATCGGGGGAATAGGAATTGGACTGGCCTCAAATCTTTCCCCAATGTATATCGCTGAAATCTCTCCGGCCCGTATGCGGGGAAGATTTGTTTCCATAAACCAGCTCACTATTGTAATAGGTATTCTCGCCGCCCAGATTATCAACATGCTGATTGCTAAGGAGGTACCGGAAGGAGCGGGCACGGAATATATCCTGAGCTCATGGAACGGACAATACGGCTGGCGATGGATGTTTGGGGCCGAAACAGTCCCGGCATTTCTGTTCTTTCTGCTGATGTTCTTTGTGCCGGAAAGCCCGCGTTGGCTGGTGAAGTACGGCAGGGACAAACTTGCTGCGAAAATTCTCAGCCGAGTGGGCGGCAGCCGGTACGCCGATTTTTCCATCAGGGACATCAAAAAAACTCTTGCCAGCGAAGAGATTGCCAAGGTCAACTTCCGGGACTTAGCTGAGCCGAAGCTGCGCAGAATTGTTATGTTGGGTATCTTCTTAGCCGTTCTCCAGCAGTGGTGTGGTATCAACGTGATTTTTAATTATGCTCAAGAGGTCTTTGCCGCCGCCGGTTATGGCGTCAGCGATATTCTTTTCAACATCGTAATAACAGGCGTGGTGAACCTGATATTTACGTTCGTGGCGATTTATACAGTAGATAGATTTGGCCGGCGTATCCTCATGCTGATTGGCGCATGTGGGCTGGCAGGCATCTATGCAATCTTAGGCGCTGGTTACTTTTTCAAAAGTACCGGAATTCACATGTTAATCCTGACGGTTTCAGCTATCGGCTGTTATGCGATGTCACTGGCGCCGATTACCTGGGTGGTCATCTCGGAGATATTCCCGAATCGAATACGCGGTGCGGCTATGTCCGTGGCTGTGTTCAGCTTGTGGCTTGGCTGCACGGCCCTGACCTTGACGTTTCCTTATTTAAAAGGGGGGCTCGGTGCTCACGGAACCTTCTGGCTGTACGGCGTCATCTGTGTGATTGGGTTCGTTGTTATCTTTTTGAAACTTCCTGAAACCAAGGGCAAATCGCTGGAAGACATCGAACGTGAGCTGGTTGACTGAAAAAATACGGCTTAATAAGAGCCTATCCGAATAACCCTTCGAGAGCGGTAAATGACTTGTACAAATACCAACTATCGGCTACAATATACAAAAACAGGTCAAGGAATACAATTTAACTTTAAATTGGGAAGATAATAATGGCCAGGCAATCAAATACCAAAAAAAAGGCGATTTGCAGTTTCTGCGGCCGTTCGGCAAGTCAGGCTGACACGCTCATAGAGGGCCCCAACAAAGTCTATATTTGTCCGGAATGCGTCGAGCTGTGCCACAACATCATCCGGCAAAACCGTAAACGAACCAGCGTGGGCAGCGTTAGTCTCAAAGAAATGCCCAAACCCAGAGAAATAAAAGAATATCTGGACCAGTATGTAATTGGCCAGGAACACGCCAAAAAAAATCTCGCAGTTGCAGTCCATAACCACTACAAACGGCTGCTGCACAGCGACAGCAACGACAGCGACGTTGAGATAGACAAATCCAATGTTCTTTTACTCGGCCCGACCGGTTCCGGCAAAACACTCCTGGCCCGCACACTTGCCCATAAACTGGAAGTGCCGTTCGCAATATGTGATGCGACCACCGTTACCGAGGCCGGATACGTCGGCGAAGATGTGGAAAACTTTCTGCTGCGACTGCTCCAGTCCGCCGACTACGACATAGAAGCAGCACAGCGAGGCATCGTCTATATCGACGAAATAGACAAAGTCGGCAAAACGTCTCAGAACGTCTCAATCACCCGTGACGTCTCCGGAGAAGGCGTTCAGCAGGCACTGTTAAAGATGCTCGAAGGAACCACCGCCAACATCCCGCCGCAAGGGGGAAGAAAGCATCCGGAGCAATCCTACATACAAATCGATACTACGCAGATACTTTTTATATGCGGCGGAACTTTCGTCGGCCTGGAAAATATTATTAAGAAACGGCTCGGCAAAAAAATGATCGGATTCAATTCCGAGCTGGCCGGCAAAACCGACGATAAAACCGAGTACAGCAATATATTGCGACAGGTCGTACCGGAAGACATAATCGAGTATGGAATGATTCCCGAAATGGTTGGCCGGCTTCCCGTAATTACCACTCTCGAAGCTCTCGATGAAGGTGCGCTTATAGACATACTGACCAAGCCGAAAAATGCGCTGTGCAAGCAATATCAAAAATTTTTCGAGATGGAGAATGCCGAGCTTGAGTTTACAGACGACGCCCTGCACGCATTGGCACAGAAAGCCCTCCAGCGTGACACCGGCGCCCGGGCACTGCGTGCAATCAGCGAGGAGCTGATGATTGACCTGATGTACCAACTGCCCGAAGAGCCAAAACCCGTAAAATATGTAATTACCCGCAATATCGTCGAGGGCAAAGCCGAACTGTTCACAGCAAAACGAAAAGCAAAAAAAGAATCCGCATAAAAATGCTCAGGTGATTAAATTTGAGGCTAAATATGCCGCATGAGGGTCATCGCACCACAAGAAATAGAAGATACCAAAGAGCATACTCTGTAATCTTGCTACAGTCTCAATTTTAAGGATAAATTGTCTGATTCATCGAGGTGTAAAAATGAGAATAAGTATCGTTATTTTCTTTGTATTGTTTTTTGCTATGTTAAACGCAGGTTTTGCTCAGCTTTCAGAGCAATCCGAGTTTTTGGGGGCAAACGATGCATTTGCTAAGAAGTTAGCAAAGCACCACTTCGCTCTCGGGGATGTCTATCTGGAGCTATATGATGCGGAAGGTAGAAAGCCTTTCATTTTTGATAAGGTTATTACGAACTATAAGGAAGGATTGCTTCTAGATCCTGCTAATGCACGGGGTGAATACCGCCTTGGTTATGCTTATCATATGATGAGGAGACTGAAAGAGGCAAGTATCAGATATAATAATGCACTAAGACTTGATCCTCCACGGTTGCCCTCCCAGAACGACATAGATTTGGTTATCAAATATGCTCCAAGACTTTTTGTACACCCAAAAGAGTATTTCAAACTTGAAGATGTGGTTGCAGTAATCCATCCTGAGAAGACAGTCATTGGATATCATCTTTTCTGGGATGATGATATTGACTACCCTGCGGATAACGATCCTACCGATCATGAAGTGCTCTGGATAGAATTTGGTCAAAATACTGGTAAAGTAACCGGAGTATACACTTACTTTCACAGAGCCCTTTTCTCCACCGAAGAAGCAGTAAGGGATGCTAATCTTAACAACCACAGGGCAAGAATTAACATACAGTGGGGTCAACATGGGTCATTGCCCATAGGTTGGGAAAAGCTAAAACCAGAAGCTATCTATCCGATTACAGGGATAAAACGTAAAATTAAAACTATGCAGACAAGATACCAGGATGCGATTAAAGGTAGGCGTCTTCCTGATCATCCGCTCGGAAAAGACTGGCCTGAACGATTTGAAGGAAGCTATGAGGATTATACCACATATATTAAAGAAATAGACATTCGCCCGATGCTACAGAAGAAAAAGAAGATAATAATCAGCAAATGGCCGAATGCAGTGATAGATCACTATTTTCTTGATTATAATTTTTTCCCGAAAAGAGATTGGCCGTGGAATACTGATAAATAACTGACACCAGGTTATCGACATTTAGCCTAACAATGGCGTGGAACCGACCTAACCGCATGCGTCAAATTTCTAAAGTTTGGTTGTTTTTTTGAACAGTTTTTCAAGTACGAAAATTAGTACATCTTTTGCGGTTAGGCGGCTCACGCGCTGGCCGTTAGGCTATTACATGAAATTCATAATCTATAAAGGTCGGTTGTGTGAATAAGGCACGGGCACATAGAAATCGAACAATAACCCTCAGCTCCACAGAAACAGAACGTTACGGCAAGGATTTAATTCGTATTTCTAAACCCGCGGC
Organism: Planctomycetota bacterium; assembly: GCA_043824065.1. Classification (GTDB taxonomy): domain Bacteria; phylum Planctomycetota; class Phycisphaerae; order Sedimentisphaerales; family Anaerobacaceae; genus NIOZ-UU13. Next base: position 11,923 of record JBDRTM010000124.1, read on the forward strand.
CATAAATAGCATCGAGAACAAAATAGCAAACCAGGACATTTTTGAAGCACTTGGTTTGGTGCCGGACAGCTTTGTTGACCTGCTGTTCCTGGACCCGCCCTACAATCTTACCAAAACCTTCAACTCAACTACCTTTAGAAAAAAGAGCATTACCAAATACGCCGAATGGCTTGAAAACCTGCTGGTCAAGTTACTGCCAACACTTAAAAACACCGCCTCAGTCTATGTTTGCTCTGAGTGGTATTCATCGACAGCGGCCCATCTTGTTCTGGATAAGTTTCTAAAGGTAAGAAACCGAATCACCTGGGAGAGGGAAAAAGGCAGAGGCGCAAAAGGAAACTGGAAAAACGCTTCGGAAGACATCTGGTTCGCCACCGTTTCTGACGACTATGTATTCAATGTTGAAAACGTAAAGCTAAAACGCAGAGTCCTCGCACCATATACCGACACAAACGGCGAACCAAAAGACTGGCTCAATACATCCGATGGCCAGTTTCGCCTCACGCACCCATCAAATTTATGGAACGATATTACAGTACCCTTCTGGTCAATGCCGGAGAACACAGACCACCCCACACAAAAACCGGAAAAACTATTGGCAAAATTGATTTTAGCAAGCACAAATGAAAACGATTTTGTATTCGACCCCTTTATGGGCGTCGGCAGCAGTCTTGCAGCGGCTAAAAAGTTGAATCGTAAATTCCTTGGATTCGAGATTGAAACCGAATATTGCCTGTTAGCTGCAAAACGCCTGCACTTAGCCGGGCTTGATACGACAATTCAAGGATACCACCAGGGCGTATTCTGGGAAAGAAACACTCTCAACACACTAAAACTAAAGACAAAGAAACCATCTATTGCTTCAGCGACACAGATGAAAAAACACTCCGTTATTTCAGCCCCCATTTTGTAATTTGGCGCAAAATTAAGGTCTTATTCTACCACTTCCACTGTCGAAAGATTCGGCACTAATAAGTTGTAGATGAGTATTACCTCACCATTGTGCATGCGAATACAACCTCTTGAACCTGTGGTGCCGATTTGTTCCGGTTCTATTGTGCCGTGGATACCAAAGCCTTCCCTTCCTTTGGCGTTTCCTTTGAGACCTTCCAGCCCTATCCATCTTGAGCCTAAAGGATAATCCGGGTCTTCCGGATGATACATTTTGCCTGTAACCGGGTCCGGCCAAGGTGGTTTTATCAGCTTTCCATCGGATTTGACACGCCAGAGTCCTGTGGGTGTCTCCGTCTCCTCCTTGCCCAAACCGACACGAAAGCTCCGAACGAATGTCTCATTCTGAAGGTACAAATCCATCGTGAAAGTCGAACGATATACCTTTGCATGGAATGGGCCGTTAATAACCTTTATCTGCTCCCCCGCTTGCAGAGCCTCGGGACGGCTGATTTTATTAATCTCCTTAAGAATCTCCCACGGGACCTTATATCGCTTGCCGATTGTTGAAAGTAAATCACCGGATTTGACTAAATAACTTCCGCAAAGCTCGTCATCAGGGACAATAGTTTTACTGAGCAGCCATTTACTGGCAAGCTCAGACAGCTGGTCCTTCACAAATGTTCGCTGCTGGACATTCATAGGCATTCGCAGCGCATCGTTTAACTTCTCACGAGCGTCTATAATCCTGCCGGGCTTTTCGCTGAGCAGCGCCGTGGCTTGGGCAATTAGTTCAGCCACCTCCGGATTAGCTTCAACATCCGGCACCGGTATGATCTCCGGTAAATTCAGTTCCAGCGCAACCTCCGGCAATTTCGGTTCAGGTGCAGGCTCGGGCGGGGATTCCCGCTTAGGCTCCGGCTCCATTACTTTCTCCTGCTCTGTTTCGTTCATTTCCGGCATCTTGGCCTCGGGTGTGATAACGGCAGTTTCATCTGTACTTTTATCTTTACCGAAAGGACCATAACGAAAAGCAATCGCCACAGCAACAATAAGTAAAACCGGAATTATGTATATCCAGTTTATGGTTCTTCGTCTGCCTCGCGGGCGGTGAGAACGACGGGCCATCTTATTCTCCTTCTATTTTATTAAAATATATTATTTCCTCATCAGTTACTAAAATATCTACCGGCTCATCATGCTCTGTCACCGGTATCTCCTCAACGAGCTGCTCTGCAAAACCAAAGCCGCATCTTGAAGCCTTAAGTTCGGCGTTAGCGAAAAACCTGTCGTAATAGGAGCCGCCACGCCCAAGCCGATTGCCCTTCCTGTCGAACCCTAACGCCGGCGTAACCACCAAATCAATATCTTCAAACGGCATCGGCACGCCCGCTATCGGATTTCGCAGACCCCAAGAGCTCGTGGAAAAACCTGTTTCCAGTGAGTGTATCTGTACCGGCATCATATGCCTTTGCTGCCAGGAAATCTTCGGCACCGCTACTACCTTGCCCAGCTGCCAGGCGTGCAGTATTGCCTCGGATGTATCAGCCTCGTGCGAAAGGGACAAATACATCATAACCGTCGATGCACTTTGAAATTGTGATATCGAAAGCAAATTTCGGCATGCTTTTCGGCTTTTTTCACTCCTCTGCTCCGATGGTATAGCAAGCAGACAGTTCTGTAACTGCCGGCGCAACTGTGCCTTGTCCATTTACATATCCTTCTTCTCGGCTTTATTTTTTTGCCACCGATGAAGACCTCGAAGTGCCTAAAGTTTAGAGTGCCTAAAGTGCAGTTTTTGTTTAAGGTTGTCGATGCTCGTATCGATGCCCCTGCCAGCCACAAGCAGGGGCTTGAAACTCGCTTTTCTTCGAGCATCCAACGTCGAGCTTCCAGTTCCGATACCAGCTTCGACACCGACAAACGAGTGCGTCATCCGGCGCCGCATCGACGGACTTCTACAACTGGGCAACTTTAGTCAATTTAGTTCACTTTAGGCACTTCAACCCTTCCGTGCACCTCTGTGTTCTCCGTGGCTTTTTTTTCATTTTTATTTACTGTTTTTTGATGGTTTTGCTGTTTTGTATCAAGCTTTGTAACTTTTGTAAATAGCGCTTAATATTTTTTTCACAACCGCTCTCTTTCGGCACGTAATATTTTTTCTTCATCAACTCCGGAAGATACTCCTGGGGCACGAAACCATCCTTAAAGTTGTGCGGATACTTATAATCGGCTCCGAAACCCAGCTTTTTTGCAGCCGCATAGTGACTGTCTTTTAAATGTTTCGGCACTTGTTTCGTCGGCTGCTGTTTTACATCCGACATCGCTGACCAAATAGCACAAGCCGAAGCGTTCGATTTCGGCGCACAGGCAATGTATAACGCCGCCTGCGCCAGAGCCAGCTGGGCTTCCGGCAAACCAATAAACTCAGATATCTGGACCGCCGCCGCAGCTAAAACCGTCGCCATCGGGTCGGCGTTTCCCACGTCTTCAGCCGCACAAATCGCAATCCGACGGGCAATAAAACGAGTATCCTCCCCGCCCGCTAACATCCGGGCAAGCCAGTAAACCGTGGCATCAGGGTCCGAACCCCGCATACTTTTCTGCAAGGCGCTTGCCAGGTCATAGTGCGTATCGCCCGTGCCGTCGTAGTCAATCGTCTTCTGTTGTATCGACTCCTTTGCAACCTTCAGATTAAATTTTATTTTCGCATTGGGCTCTCGGGTCCCCTGCGATAACACACCAACCTCAAGGGCCGTCAGGGCTTTTCTGGCATCACCGTCGCACATAACCGCTAAAAAATTCAGTGCCTTCTGGTCCGCCTCGATATCAAACTTACCAAGCCCTCGTTCGGCATCGTTAATTGCCATCTTCAGCAATTTCAAAACATCTTCCTCACTGAGCGGCTCAAAATGAAATACCGTGCTCCGGGAAATCAACGGCGAATTGACCGAAAAAAACGGATTTTCAGTAGTAGCACCTATGAGAATCAAAATCCCTGCCTCCACATCATCCAGCAGGACATCCTGCTGTGTACGGTTAAAGCGGTGAATTTCATCGATAAAAAGCACCGTCCTCGTCCCGTCCACTGCGAGTTTGTCACGAGCACGCCCGATAATCTGCCGAATATCCCTGACGCTGGCCGCAGGAGCGCTGAGATAGTGAAATTCGGCCTTCGTGTAGTTCGCAATCACTGCGGCCAAAGACGTCTTGCCGGTCCCGGGCGGACCGTAAAATATCAGACTACTGAGCCTGTCGGCCTCGAGCATCCTCGTCAGCAGCTTATCGGACCCAAGAAAATGCCTTTGTCCGATAAATTCATCAAGCTTTCTCGGCCTCATCCGGGCCGCCAGCGGCGCCGCAGAGCTTATATTCGCCTCTTCAGACTCACTGAACAGAGTTTTGCTGGGTTCCCGCCTTGCGGGGTCCCTGACCTTGTTTTCGCCCATGGTCCTATATTGTACCAAAGATGTGCAAAACTGTCGAAAATTTATTTCTGGCTTCCCTGATAGATGCCCCCGATTATCGGCCCACCACAAATTACTTGATATGTTCAGGATGGCCTATATACTGACCATGCTCAAGATGGCATATATACTAACTATTTAGTGCTCTTGGTGGCAATCCAAAAGTGCAAAATCAATTGGAGACAGGAATGAATGGGTATTCACACAGTTAAAGCAGGTGTGTTTTACAGAACAAATGCAAAGATTCGAAGCATTGCCGGCTATGGAGCTTTGCTGGCACGTAACCTTAACCGATTCTTACCCTTAGATTCTGATTCTTCCTCGAACAGACTCGAAAAAGAGCTGAACCCGCTTTTGATTGGCTATCCCAGAAATCATAACTATAGGATATATAAAAAGAAACTCTTTCCAAGCTTCAAACTCTACGAAAGATTAAGGCTTGTTGTCTCTCTTTACCCCGATAAATTAGAAAGCTTCTTAGATATCGGCTCTTGCAGAGGATTTTACGCAATGGAGGCAGCTCAACGGCCCAATTGTCGAATTTCAGCAGGTGCTGATATTCATGAGCCATTTATTTCCATCTCTAAGAAAGTCAGGGAATACCTCGATATTAAGAATGTCGATTTTCATTTTGCCACACTTGACGAGCTATCAAGCAGACCTGAAGCTTACGGCGGCCCATTTCAAACAGTCTTGCTCATAGGTACGTACCACTATCTGTTTTGGGGTAGTAAAATGAGCCCAATTGCATATCATAATCACCGGGACATCCTCGCCAGACTTTCTCAAATTTGCACAGACAGGCTCATCTTCTCCGCGAGGCTGGAAGTAAACAGGCTGCCCGACGGCATCAAGCAGAAAGCCAAAACGCTTGGTAATGAAGTTAAATATAACACTGCAGATTTTCTTAGAAGCGCTGAAGAATTCTTTGAAGTCCATAAAGCTGGTTATCTGGGTAAATATCCTTTATTGGTCATGTTAAAGAAAGTGGGAGCACTTTCATGACTGACAACAGTCAACAAGAGCCTGAACCAACAACCATAAGAAATACATCCCGGCGGCTCTCGATTCTACGAATTCTGCTGGTCATCGCAATCGCAGGGCTGGTAATCTGTCTCTGGGAATATGTACTCGAAGATCGTCTTATTCCCAAGCGGTGGGGCGTCGTCCAGGCGGGAAAGATATATCGCAGCGGCAGACTCTCAGCCGCTCTCGTCACAAGGACGCTGAGAAAAAACAACATCGCCGTTATCATAGACCTGACCGGTGATGAGCCCGGCAACAAGGACCAAAACGCTGAGAAAAAAGCCGCTGTTGAGCTGGGCATCGAAAGGCTGAGCTGCCCGCTCAAGGGTAACGGCACCGGAGACATTAACAACTACGCCCATGCAATCGCTGCTATCGTCGATGCCAAACGAAAAGGCAAACCCGTTCTCGTTCACTGCGCTGCAGGCGCACAGCGCACAGGCGGCGTAATTGCATGTTACAGAATGCTGGTAGAGAAAAAATCCCCATCATTCGCTTACGCCGAACTCTTGCGCTATGATTGGAAAGATAAGCCGGACCAAATCCTGCTAAGCTACATCAATAGCAATATGGCAAAGTTAGCTGAGCTGCTTAAAGAAATGGGTGTCATTGATGAAGTGCCCAATCCGCTGCCGGTCATCCGTAGCAGACATTTCAACCAAAAAGCTCCTTATGGGAATTCGAAGCTGCTGCCTTCCTCGTTCACATCTTTCCGAGAAGACTGGAAACTCTCAATGCCCCTTATATGATAAATGCTTGCATAGGAACACCAAAAACCCGTCTAATCCGCCTAATACCTGTATTTTTTGCCTGCTTTTCCCATAAATAATGCCAAAAAAAATTTTCAAAAATTACTTTTTTTTATTTGATTTATAGCATGTGAGCCGATAAACTTCATAAGCAGTAGGTGGGTGGTTTAATTTTATAACGTATAATATAGTGACGTTTCGCGTAGCAGGGAAAATTTGAATAAGGATTTTTAAAGGAGATGAACATGAAGAAAGTAATTTTGTTAACTGCTGTAATTTTGTTGAGCGCAACGACTTTCGCACAGGCACAAGACGAGCTTACTGGAACTGTTGATGTAACCTATCTGAGCCAGTATATTTGGCATGGTATCGAGATGTACGGTCAACAGAGCGCAATTCAGCCCAGTATCGACCTGGACCTTTATGGTACGGGGTTTGGCCTAAATGTTCTCTGGTTAAGGGCCAATGCAAGCGGACACGAAGCTGAGGAGGAGCTGCGCTACACCTTATATTACGGCAACAGTCTCTATGAACACGAAACTTATGCCACTGACTACCAGGTTGTTTGGACCTATTATGACTTCCCGCATGTTTCCAGTGATGCTGGCGACCTGCAGGAATTCTATGCAACTC
>JBDRTM010000125.1:0-6756 GCA_043824065.1 Planctomycetota bacterium
TCTCGTATAGTAGTGAGCTAAAGTGACTAAAGTGAGCTAAAGTGAGCTAAAGTGAACTAAAGTGAGCTAAAGTTAAAAGAATGAATAATGAATATCCACCGCAAGGTGTCCTGTGGAGAACAAGGAATATCGAATTTTGAAGTTTGCTATTCATCCCCTCCCGTCTTCGACGGGCGGGATTCAACATTCGACATCCGATATTCTTTTTTCAAACTTTAGGCACTTTACACTTTAGACACTTTAGGCACTTTATACTTTAGGCACTCCAAACTTTAGACACTTTTCGCTTTTCACGTTTCACGTTTAATATAAATGTGTTTATACTCTTTGCTCAGCGGCTCAAATAATTTTCCGCCGCCGATGAGGAACTTCGGGAAAAATTCTACATATTGAAGTCTCAAAGTGTGAACAAAAGCACTCAGCCCTGATATCGCCAGGTTAAAACCGTGTCCGCCCACAAGGACTAATATCATCGCTATAATACCTATGCCGTAAGGTATTTCACCGGCGATTTTGGCAATAACATTTATCGCCATTGCCAGACCGGCTGTAACCATCCCGAGCGCCATTAATCTTAAGTAGCTCAGCACGTCTCCCATATAGAATATCGTGCTGAACAAATTATACATTCCCATCCCTATTCGACCGCCCCAGCCTCCTTCTCGCTGGCTAAAAAGCAAAATCATACCTGCCGGAATAAGCGCCAGATACCCGAAGAATTTTCCGGTTTCGGACGAGATGGGGCCGCCCCCACTCTTACTGGCTAAGAATATCACAATCGAATTGAGCATAACCAGCCAGGTCAGCTGGTCACACACCGCAGCGATGTAGTCCTTTCGCTTTATGTTGTGTCCGAGCGCAATAACCAGCCCGGCCATAATCTGAAAATAACCGAGAGCCAGTGCCAAAATGAAAAACATCATCGGTTTCTCAAGCGGGTCAAACCACATCATCTTTTCCCGTAAGGGTTTCAAAACAGGTATAAACTGCTGGACTGCGTCACCGAACCATCCGCCGGTAAGCGCCCCAGCTACCACGGTTGCGGCAGCGCAAATCCCTAACATCCACATCAGCTTTTTGTCGCCCTGCATCTTCTTTATAAAGAAAATCATTAAGGCGATAATGACAAGGCCGTAGCCGGCGTCGGTCAAACACAACGCAAAAAACATTGCAAAAAACGGCGCTAGAAATACTGTCGGGTCCACTTCAAAATGCTTCGGCATACCATACAGGCGGGTTATCACCTCAAAAGGTTTTATAATATTCTTATTCTCTATCTCGACCGGTATCTCTTCGTCCTCGGCCGGTGCGATTTTTGTCAAACTCGACGCCTCGAAACCCGATACTATTTTCTCCAGCTTAGCGTAATCATTTTTCTTCACCCAGCCTTCCAAAAGGACGGTACATTCCGTAGCCGGTGCGGTATCCTTAGCCTGTTCTCTGTTCAGCAGGTTTTTATGATGGTCGTCAAGAATCTCGAGATTGAGCAGATTCTCGGACAACTTCGCCGCGTCATCCACCTGGCTTTGTAATTGGCTTTGGGCCTTTTCCAGCTTTTGGCTGTGTTCGCCAATTAATTCCGCCACAGTGCCGGTCATCGGCTCGAAGCTTACCGGCTCGAACTCGGCTGACCGCAGCAGCTTTTGAACCTGGTCGGCGTTTTCTTTGAGAGCGACTATAAGACAGGCGCACTTGCTGCTGTCGGTTCCTATTTGCTGGATTGCCGCGCCAGGCTCACTCAGTTTTTCTTCTGTCTGCTCAAACTGCCGGACAGGCAGCAATCCGGCCCAGCAGGTAGTCTTGTGAAGTCGGCCGATTTCCTCTACGGGTGTTTCGAGAGACGCCCAGGGACTGAGCATCTCCAGTGTGGTGTGGAGGTTTTCAATCTCGCCCTTTGTTTTCTCCATTGACGCTTCGAGCTGGTCGCAGCGGTCGATAATTTTTGAGATTTGCCGGTCTGAAACAACCTTGTTATATGATTGCTCATCAACGACGGTGCGTGGTGAAAGGACGCCGGCAAGACCCTTTTGGGACTGTGCGTAACTTTTAAGAAATGCAATGCTTTTTTCGAGCCGATTTAACAGCCCTTCAATATCTTTAGGCCGTTCGGCCGAGGCACCAAGCTCAGGGAAGTCCCTGCTGAGAATCGCCTCGTCTGCGTTGAGTATATGACATATACCTTCACGCTGCAGGGCTTCGAGAAGCTCGGAAGCCTGCGAGCGATGACTGACAATTATGATTTTTGCCATCTGGGCAATGGCCATAGTTAGCCTCTCAAGTAATCCATTACTTTTGCGGCCGCTGTGGCCATTTTATTAGCAGTTTTTTCGCGCAATTGTCGGCGTTGGTCTTCAGCCTGGGCTTTAAGCCGCTCAACCTCCGCGTTTGCTTGTGACTTTGCTTCGGCGATTGCAGCCTCGGCTGCTTCCTTCCTTTGCTGCTCGGCTTCGGTCATTGCTGCGAGCCGATTCTCCCGACCCTTTTCAGCCTGCTTAGCCGCCTCAGCCTTGGCCTGTTCGATAATTTCCTGCGCTTGTGCTTCAGACTGCTTGATTTTCTTTATCAGTTCCATTTCTATCCTTGATATTTACAAGCACATGTATAAAAGGCAATACATTATAGTATTATTTGACAAATGACAAGAAATAGCCAAAAGAAATTTTATATTACGGGAGATTAATGAGAAAAAGAGAAAACGGAAGACAGGATTCTCGATGCTGGATTCTCGATTCTCGATGCTGGATACTCGATACGCTCAAGATAGTGAATGGGGATAGGAGGTAGTGTCAAAAAAAAAACTTATACGTAAAGCGCGTACGCGCTTTACGTATGATAATTATGAATTTCCAAAAAGCTGAATTCGAAAACAAGATCCCTCCCTTTCGACCCTTCGACCCATTCGACTACCCCTTCGACTGAGTTTACCCTGAGCGTAGCCGAACGGGTTAGGGCTTCGGCTAATTCAAGGCAGGCTTCGTGGTAAAAAGACGAAGGCGAGGCCGACCGTGTCATGCCGGCATCATAGGCGGCAACATGCCTGGCGCAAATAAAATAAGTATGGTGTCCCCAGATTTCTGTGGACGATTGAGTGGACCTTTTGTGTAGCAACATTCATATTCAGGCTCCTCTTGGCCAACGACCAGCGTAATCGGCTGGCAATGAAGCGCCGCGGAATTGCTGTGCGGTGCAGCGCCTTGTTATGCACACACTCTATTCCAAGAAAGAACGCTGTAACTTCGGCCCATATCTTACGGGCTTGGTATGTTTTTTCATTACACCTTCCTCAACCAATCGCTGAAGCCACTCTTTCGCTTGGCTTTTCGAAACATGCAAATCCGCAGCCACCTCGGCGTCGGTCTTGGGCGTTGTCATCTTCTCAAGCAACTCCCGCACCTTGGCAAACAGTTCATCGGCAGGCGTCAAGGGCGATTCCAAACACTGTGGGGTGACGGAGTCATCGCTCGCGAGCGTACTCGGCGGGTTCTCATAGGCCTGCTTGGGCTCCTCGCGAACCGAGAAAGAGAGTTCGTTTTGTCTGGGAGTAGCTTTCCTCGGACTCACCTCAACCGCGAGCGCCTCCGCCAGGTCCTCCGGCGTCTCCGGATTGGGCCAGGGCAATGCGCCCTTGCGTCGGAGGGCTTCCAGCCCCGTGCCAGTTTCCCCGTTCGATCGGACATAAACAGTTACGAGCTGCAGCTTCTCAAGTTGCTCGACCGCGCCGCCCCAGGTACCTCCCTTCTCGTAATCCGAACTGACGACAAGCGCCGCATCCGCCAGCGCGTAGATCAGCTTGTTACGCTGCATGGCGTGTCCCACGTTGAACCCGGCCGAGGGATCGTAGGGCGAGATCAGGACCAGTTGCCCATCCATCAGGAAGTTACGATGCTCGCGGTTCAGGGCCGCCCGTTCCAAGCTGTCAGCCAAGACCCCCGCCACCTTGCCACCGGCTTCCAGCGCACCGCGCATGGCGGCCTGGTCAATGCCGCGCGCACCGCCCGAAACGAGGGTGCGCCTTGCTTTGGCTGCAAGCTGGCCGATGCCCTCGGTGTATTCGAGCAGCGCATCATCCACATGCCGAGAACCCACGACAGCCAACCCGCCCGTATCCAGAATCGCCGCCTCCCCACAGCCGTAAAGAACCGCCGGCGCATCTTCCTTGAGGCGCGTCTTCAATCGCCCCGGGTATTCACCATCAGCGCGGCTCACTACCCAGATCGCCCGCGTCTGCCAGCGATCGATCGCTTGACTCAAAAGAAAGCCACGATTCAGCAGGCGTTTGATTCTATCGCTGTCGATAAGATGTTGGCACTCTACGAGCAATTCCTGCGCATCGAGAGCAAGCATATCGGCCGGCTGTCGTTGCTTGTCGCGGAGGAATCGCGCCAGCCGCTTATACTCGCCCGGCGTCAATAAATCGGATGAAGGCTCACTTCGCCCCGCAATCAGAGGCGCCGTCAGCAGCAGGATTGCCTGTGTGTTTGGTGAAAGTGATATGCTCATTTCTCGTGTCCTGTCAGCGCGAGTGCCAGAGGGAACACCTCGCAGCGGCCATGTGAGCGCAATAACCAGGCCGCAACAGTCAACGTCCAACGCGAATCCACCATGTCATCCACCAGCAACACGGGCCCGGACGGCAGACGCTCAGTGCATAGGGCCAGCGAGCCATCGATGTTGCGCGCTTGCTGGGTGCTATTCGCCATGGTTTTCTGTTCGGGCCGGTTGTCGGTTTTATCTATCACCGTATGAAATGCTAAGCCAAGGGCAGCAGCCAAGCGGCGCGCGAAATCCGGAACAAGATCAGGGTGACGCAACGAGGGGACACAGGTGACCCAAGTCGGCACCGGCTGCGGATTCCACTCCCGAATCATGCTGACGCAAGCTGTGACCAGGTCATCCGCAAAGCGCCCGTCGTGGTACTTGCCTTGTCTCACGAGGCCGCCCCAGCCGGCATCACCCCAAATGCAAAGGGCTTTGCCGGGTTGTGCTTGAAGGTTGGTGGCAATTCGTCCACTGAGACGATACTGCGGCATCCCACCCGCAGGCCATTGCTTGCGCGGCTCAATCGGCAGACTGGTTCGGCGAAGAAACGCCATGGCTTCTCGCACCAGTGCCGGGTCTGTGTTAGTCGGCAGCGGTGGCAAAGCGTGCGCACGGACTGTGCCCGGATCACCGTCGAGCGCCCGGATAAGAAATTCCATGTGGCCTGATGTTAGGCTCACATATTCCTGCATCTGCCGTTGCTCGTCACGCCGCAGGTCGGTCAGCCGCTGTGCCCTTTCCCAGAATGCTTCACTCAGGTTCGCCGCCGTCAATTGCCACTTCGTTCCTTGTTTGGCGATCGGAGACGGAGATTCCAACGACAGCAGCGCGATGGTTTTCTCGATCCGGCCCTTGCTGACGTTTATCTTTCCAAGCAGTTCAGGGACAGTAAGACCACCAGGCGCTGCTACCAGTGCATCAAGCACCTTGCAGACTTCCTCGCGCGTGGGGAAGGCGCTTTCAATGAAGAAGTCTGTAATATCCGTCTCTTCCTCGCCGCTGAGCAGCACCCCGTAAGCGGAATCGAGCGCTCGCCCTGCACGCCCGACCTGCTGGTAATAGGCAATGACCGAGCCAGGGGTCTGGTAATGGATCACGAAAGCGAGATCGGGCTTGTCGAAGCCCATCCCCAGCGCCGTGGTGGCCACCAGCGCCTTAACCCGGTTCTCCAGTAGCGACTGCTCCAGTTCGGCCCGGCCCTCACCCGTTTCGCCCGTATAAGACGCCACGTTCAAGCCGCGCTATTTGAGCCAGTCAGCCACCCGCACTGCATCGCGAACCGTCAGTGTGTAAATGATCCCGTGACCGGGCAAGGCGGCCACCTGTGCGGCAAGCCAAGCCAAGCGTTCCGATTGACTGGGCAAACGCATTGTCTGGAGCGTGAGCGATGGCCGGTTCAGGTCGCCCCGCGAAATGCCAAGATTGGGTCCGAGCACGGTCCTCAGGTCATCCATTACGCGGTTGTTCGCCGTCGCCGTGGTCGCAAGGAGCCGCAAGTTCGCCGGCAGCGTGCGCACGATACGCTCGAGCAGGCGATAGTGCGGCCGGAAGTCGTGCCCCCAGTCCGAGATGCAGTGTGCTTCGTCGATCACCAACAAGGCGATCCGCCCCGCAACACCCGCCAGCACCTTAGTGCGAAAGCGTTCGTTTGCCAACCGCTCGGGCGAGATCAGCAGGATGTCCACCTCGTTGTGTTGAATCGCCGCCTCAACTTTAGCCCAGTTCTCCTGGTTGTCCGAGTTGATTGTGGCGGCCCGTACACCCATGCGCTGTGCCGCTGCAATCTGGTTGCGCATTAAAGCCAGCAGCGGCGAGATCAGCAAGACGACGCCATTGCCTGCTTCGCGCAGCAACTTGGTGGCTATGAAATAGACGAAGCTCTTGCCCCAGCCGGTCTTTTGCACAACCAGCAGGCGGCCACGGCCTTCGACGATGTAGCGAATCGCTTCTTCCTGTCCTTCGCGGAAGTTGGCATTAGAGAGATCGGAACCAAGTCGAAGAAGTTGTATTGCTCTGTTTTTATTGAATGCCATTTACTGCCTCAGTAATATCTCTGCATTCTGTGCATAACGATGTTTATATTGATTCGCATAACATCCCAAATACCATTGCGCCACCCATTATAAGACGCCTGCTAAACGAGGTTCGGCTCGGGTGTAATCCATTTCTTATGACTCGGGGGATATAAATTCGACATTTCCCATATTAAACGCTTGG
>JBDRTM010000126.1:0-8062 GCA_043824065.1 Planctomycetota bacterium
AATATCTGAAAGATAAAAATGGATGGGTTAAGGAAAAACTTGATTCATTTAAAAAAACAGTAGGCACTGGGATTGTATAAGTGTTTGTAAATACAGGCTATAAATAAAATAGCGGGCGCTTTAGATTTTTGGTATTAAGGACAGTACGATGAAGAAGCCGTTGATTACTATTGGCGAATCGATCCACGCTTCGATTCCGAAGACCGGCACGATAATGAAGCATTTGGCGGAACTCGGCCCCAATGCCTATTCGATGACAAGCGAGCCATTGAATTATATTAAGGGCTTAATTGAATCACAGGCTGCTGACGGGGCTGATTATATGGCGGTAAATCTCGATGCTTTTGGTGAGGACGAGCCACAGCTTTGCGTTGATATGATGGCCGAGTATGTGCGAATGGTTCGTAAGTGGGGCAATGGCGTGCCGATTTGTATCGACAGCAGTAACAACGATGTTCTGATAGCGGGCCTGAAGGAGTGGTATAATGCCGGCGGTCAAGTTAAACAGCCACTTATAAACTCGGTCAAGGTTTATACGATGGAGGACATATTGCCGCTAAAGAAAGATTTCGATTTTGCGTTCATCGGTCTTTTGGTCGGCGAAGGAACACCGACCGGGCCGGGCGGCTCGCACTCGGTTGATGAGCTGTATTCCTTAGCCGGACAGATTTTTGCCAAGGCGGTTGGCGAATACGGCTTTACGCCCGGCGAGATTTTCTTCGATTCGACCGTGTTTCCGTTAGCGATAGATATGCCGATGGAGGCGAATGTGCCGGGTTATACGTACCGGACGTTCGAGACGATAAAGAAAATCAAAAGCGATGCGCGGTTCAAGGGTGTGCATTGCTCGCTTGGGGTGAGTAACTGCGTCCGTGACCTGCCGGCCCGAAGGATCGGGGTCTGCAGGGCCTATGTTGCAAAGGCGGCCGAATACGGCCTTGATGCTGCGATTGTCAACGTTGGGCACCATTATGGGCAGGTTGAGCCGGCCGCAGAACTGATGGAATTAGTGGATGCCTACGCAAAGATGGACGGCTCGGCTGAAACTATGAACAGGGCAATGGAGCTGATGGGCAAATTCTGCCGGGAAAACAGAAAAGGAGCGTGAAAAAATGGGAAAGTTTCGATTGTTAAGAAAGCAACTTTTTGCAATACCGAAAGGCATCCTGTGGATTGCAATTATCGGTTTGTTCGTATTTGCAACAGGCTGCCAGATGCAGGAATCGGGTCAATTGCGGGCCGTTGCGTTCACCGATGTGGTTATCGCCGACGGGTTCTGGGCGCCGCGGATGGAGACCAACCGTAAGGTTACAGTGCCCTACGATTTCAAAAAGTGTGAAGAGACCGGCCGAATCGATAACTTTGCGAAGGCAGGCGGCCTGATGGAAGGGGAGTTCGAGGGTATCTACTTTAACGATTCCGACCTCTATAAGGTCATAGAGGGGGCCGCCTATTCGTTGTCCGTATGTCCTGGGGACTCCTTACGGAGGACTCCCCAGGAGAAAAGTCATCCCGACCCGGAGCTTGAGAAATACGTTGACGGCGTGATTGAGAAGATCGCGGCGGCCCAGTGGGAAGACGGCTATCTTTACACCTTTTATTCTCTGCCCGAGCGCCAGCCGGAAAAACGCTGGACCGACGTTCGCAACAAGCATGAGCTTTACTGTGCGGGCCATTTCTTCGAGGCCGCCGTCGCTTACTATCAGGCCACCGGGAAAAGAAAAATTCTCGATGTGGCAATCCGGCTTGCCGATTACATCGACTCGGTTTTCGGCCCCGATAAGAAACACGATGTGCCCGGCCACGAGGAGATAGAGATTGGCCTGGTGAAATTGTACCGTGTAACCGGTAACAAGAAATACCTCAAACTCGCGAAGTTTTTCCTCGATGAGCGCGGCCAATCTGAGAGACGCGAGATTTACGGAGAATACTGCCAGGACCATAAGCCGGTGGCTGAGCAGGACGCTGCGGCGGGCCACGCCGTCCGGGCCGGGTATTTGTATTCCGGGATGGCGGATGTGGCGGCCCTGACGGGCGATACCGGTTACGTCGAAGCGCTCGAGCGGATATGGTGGGATGTTGTCTCGAAGAAGCTGTATATCACCGGCGGTGTCGGAGCAAGGGGCGGCGGCGAGTCCTTCGGCGAGGATTACGAGCTGCCCAATAAGACGGCCTATTGTGAGACCTGTGCGGCCATTGCCAACGCTATGTGGAACCATCGGATGTTTTTATTGGGCGGCGATGCGAAGTATATCGATGTGCTGGAACGAGTTATCTACAATGGATTTCTTTCCGGTATTTCGCTAAGCGGCGATGAGTTTTTCTACCCGAACCCGTTGGCCAGCGATGGCAAGTATCAGCGAAGCCCTTGGTTCGGCTGCGCCTGCTGTCCCACGAACATCGTCCGCTTTATGCCGTCTCTTCCCGGTTACGCTTACGCGCAGCAAGGTGACGTTTTGTATGTGAATCTTTTCATCGGAGGAAGCGCCACAATAAAGATGGCTAACAATACCGTGCGTTTAGAGCAGGAGAAGCGCTATCCGTGGGACGGCGATGTGGAGATTACGGTTGAGCCGAAACGTTCCGGGGAATTTACGATTTGTGTTCGCATCCCCGGTTGGGCGCGGAATGAGCCTGTTCCCAGCGACCTTTATCGCTTCCTGAACGAAAGCTCTGAGAAAGTAACACTTAAAGTCAACGGCGAATCTGTCGATTTGAATATCGACAAGGGCTTTGCATCTATCAGCCGCAGGTGGGAAAGGGGTGATATAATCGAATTGGGCCTGCCGATGCCGATACGCCGGGTCGTTTCCCACGAGAACGTCAAGGACAACGCGGGGCGTACAGCCGTCCAGCGCGGACCCGTTGTGTATTGCTTCGAGGGGGTGGATAATCCAAAGGGTGTGGCAAAGCTAATTTTACCTGCGAATGCGAAATTGAACGCCGAATATTATGGTGATTTGCTGGGCGGTATAGTGACAATTAAGGGACAAGGTAAAATTCAACAGCCTCAGGCGGAAGGACAAACAATATTGGAAAACATCGAAGTGGTTGCAATTCCATATTACGCCTGGGCGCACCGCGGCAAAAGCGAGATGGCAGTGTGGCTGCCTGAGTCCGCTGGAGGAGAGAATTGATGAACCCCGTTAGAAATAAAATCCCAGCAGTTTCTCTATTGTGGCCAGAGAGGATTTCTCCCGAATGGATGCCCTTTGGTCATAACGGGGTGAAAATACGGCCTTTCTTTCGAATCGTGTTGACGTCTGTAATTACAGTGTCCTTATTTGCACCTGCTCAGGCAATTGGCGTCCTCGTCAGGATGAAGAGTCCACCAAAAGACGGCGGATCTTCGATAGCTAAATGGTATTTAGTAAGCTGTTTAGCGTGCTGCTGAAATTGGGGTCGCTGTGTCAGAATTTTTGCTCTTGACGGTTTTATCGGCATTTGTTAAAAAAGAGCTCCTGCCGATTTGTGAAGCAAAGCGAAGCAGCAGGGGTCAAATCGAAATAAACTAAATAGAAGGGAGCTGGATTATGGCAAAAAAAGAGGAAACCCCAGAACCGGCGGAAAAGCCCGAAGGCGAAACCCCTGCTGAGCAAGATGTCAGCGCTGAGCAGCCAGAAACTACCGAACAACTTGAAATCCCTAAAGAGCCTGGACCACCAATCCTTAAACCTGGTAAAGTAACAGCAATTGGAGGTATGCGGATAGGTTCGGGAGTTTGCAATATATTAGCCGGTCTTTTCTTTTGTTGGCTCATTGTCCCAATTATCATGATTCCTCTTGGTATTGTAGAAATTGTCTCAGGAAGTAATTTATTGAAAGCTAAGCCTGGTCGTCTATCAAGTTTGCTTGCTATTCCTATTTTAGAAATTATTGCAATACTTACACTCGCAGGCTGGGTCAGATCAGTGGGAATAATAAGTCTTGTGTTCCTTAGTGATCAAGGAGTTAAGTCTTATCTCGACCAGTTATAGATAGTTCTTAAAAAAGAAGGGTTTGTCAAATCAGAGTAAACTGAATAGAAAGGAGCTGGATTATGGCAAAAAAAGAGGAAACCCCAGAGTCGGCGGAAAAGCCTGAGAGCGAAACCCCAGAGCCGGCAGAAAAACCTGAAGGCGAAACTCCTGCCGAGCAAGAAGTCAGCGCCGAACAAAAAGTCGAGGCCAAAGAGCCCGAAGTTGTTGAAAAGGAAAAAACCGGCAAGGAGCTCAATAAAGACGCTCGAATGTGGGCAATGATATGCCATCTTGGTGGACTCGGCGGCTTGATACCAGTAGTTCCGGTAATTGGCAGCGTAATCGCACCCTTGATTATCTGGCAGGTAAAAAAGGATGAAGATCCGTTTATAGACGAGCAGGGCAAAGAGGCGGTAAACTTCCAGATATCGATGCTCCTCTATGCACTCGCAGGCAGCGTTGTGTGTGGCATCACTTGCATTGGGGCAGTTCTTATACCGTTTGTCGTTGGTGTTGTGGCCATTTTTGACCTCGTCTTTTTACTGATTGCGGCGGTTAAGGCCAACAATGGCGAGCACTATCGCTATCCGTTGACTATCCGGTTCATTAAGTGAAGAACCCTGGGTAAAACCCAGGGCTAAATATGAGATTGCTTTACGCCTGTGGTGGACTTTCTATGCTTTGCTCGCGATGAGGTGTGGACGGTCGATATGCGATTTGCTGTCAAGCTGTTGATTAGTGTGTGCGTTATAGCTTTCTGCGCGCAGATAGGGCGCAGACTGCCGACGTTAGCCGGGCTGATTGCAGTGATGCCGTTGACCGGCCTTGTCGTGCTCGTCTGGCTGTGTCTGGATAATCCCGGCAATTTCAACCTGATGACCGAATACACCAAAGGTGCCTTGTGGGGCATTGTGCCGAGCATTTTGTTTTTCCTTGTGGCTTTTATATGTTTTCGCAGGCATCTGCCTCTCTGGATAGTCTTGTGTGCAAGTTTCGCCGTGTGGATCATAGGGGCATTTGTACATCAATGGCTGCTTGCTAAATAGTTCCTGTTGCGGAAACAGTATTTGTCATTCCCGCCCCGCATCGTGTGCGGGATAAACTCCAGCGGGAATCCAGTTTTTCACTCTGGACCCCTGCTCCCCGCTTCCGCGGGGACGAGTTTACACCTGCGAAAGCAGGTGCAGGGGTGACATCGTCGATTTTCGTTTTCCGCAACAGATACTAAATAGCAAACTGCCCGTTGTAGTTGTAAAAATAACCGCAAGTGCTTATTTGCAGAAGCCTTTATTTAAGAAGAGCATATGGAGGATTTTTTCTATGCAAACGAAAATTAATCCCGTTAGAAATTCTGCACACTGGCGCCGTTCCGTAAAAGAAAAGATTTCTAATGGGATGAATCGACGCCAATTTATTAAGGTTCTAAGTGCAGGTGCCGTTTCGCTGGCTTTGCCCGGCTGCGTAGGTCCCGGTAAGTTGAATGCCGGCAAGAGTAAAGAGAAAAAACCAAACTTTATCATCATATTTTGCGATGATATGGGGTACGGCGATTTAACCTGCTACGGCCATCCTACGATTCGCACGCCCAATCTGGACCAGATGGCTGCTGAAGGCCAGAAATGGACGAGCTTCTACGTTGGTGCCTCGGTCTGTACGCCGAGCCGGGCGGCACTGCTGACCGGAAGACTGCCGATTCGCAGCGGAATGTGCAGCGACAGGCGGCGGGTGCTGTTTCCCGATTCAGCGAGCGGCCTGCCGAAAAATGAAGTTACAATCGCTGAGGCCCTCAAGGCCAAAGGTTACGCCACCGCCTGTGTCGGAAAATGGCACCTCGGGCACCTGCGGCAATATCTGCCGACAAGTAACGGCTTCGATTCCTATTTCGGCATTCCGTACAGCAACGATATGGACAAAGTCGGTGGTGAAGGACGACAGGCGTTCCTTGAGCCAAAGATTGAGTACTTCAATGTCCCGCTTATGCGCGATGAAAAGATTATAGAGCGTCCCGCGGACCAAAACACGATTACAAAACGCTACACCGAAGAGGCAATCAGGTTTATAAAAAAAAGCAAAAACAAGCCCTTCTTTCTCTACTTGGCGCACAACCTGCCTCACGTCCCGTTGTTTGTCTCGAAGAAGTTCGAGGATAAAAGCCTGCGCGGTCTGTATGGCGATGTGATTGAAGAGATTGACTGGGGCGTCGGGCAGATACTCAGGACGCTGCGCCGCGAGGGCCTGGCGGAAAATACATTTGTTGTCTTTACCTCGGACAACGGCCCGTGGCTGACCTTCAAAGAGCACGGAGGCTCGGCGGGTCTGCTCAGAGAAGGCAAAGGCTGCACCTTCGAAGGTGGTATGCGAGAGCCTTGTATTATGTGGTGGCCGGGTAAAATCAAACCGGCCGTTGTGAACGATATCGGTTCGACTATGGATATATATACGACGATTCTGACGTTGGGCGGTGCGAGAGTCCCGACCGACCGCGTGGTCGATGGGCTGGACCTGTCACCAGCCTTGTTCGGGAGAGGTCCGAGTCCGCGAAAAGTTATGTTCTATTATCGAGGTGCGAAATTGTACGCGGTGCGCAAAGGGCCATATAAGGCACATTTTATAACAAAGCCGGCCTACGGTAAGGGTAAAGAGACGCACCACGAGCCCCCGCTGCTTTACCATCTCGACCATGACCCTTCCGAAAAGTATGATATATCCAAGGACCACCCGGAGGTCATAACTGAAATCCGAAGAGAGGTCGCCCTGCACCTTGCGACACTGACGCCGGGCGAAGACCAATTAGCCAAACGTATCGGAAAGAAATGACCGAAAGGAAAGAAGGGTCTATGGACCGACGAGATTTTATCAGAACGGTGAGCTGTGGAGCAGCGGCGCTAGCGGTGCCGGGGTGTGTGGTCGGTGGTGAGCAAGCTGCTCGCAGAGCTAATATAGTTTTCATCTTAACGGATGACCAGCGCTACGATGTTATGAGCTGTGCCGGGCATCCGTGGCTGAAAACGCCGAACATGGATCGTCTTGCCAAAGAAGGTGTCCTGTTTCAGAATGCGTTTGTGACGACTTCCCTGTGCAGTCCTTTGAGGGCCAGTTTTCTGACGGGCTGTTATGCACATACTCACGAAGTCTTTATGAACAACGGCAGAGACCCAAATCCATCCATTCCAACATTCCCTCAGCTTCTTCGCAAGGCAGGTTACCAAACGGCTTTCATCGGCAAATGGCATATGGGCAGGGCTGATTCGCCGCGGGCCGGATTTGACCACTGGGTCAGCTTTAGCGGGCAGGGCAGATACGATAAAAATAAGCTGAACGTGGATGGAAAGACCGTCCGGTCCGAAGTTTACATTACCGATGAGCTGACCAATTATGCGGTCCGTTTCCTCAAGAGCAAACACGACAAGCCCTTTATGCTGTACCTCAGTCACAAGGCCGTGCATGGACCCTTCAAGCCTGCCGAGCGCCACGAGAATCTCTATTCGGACATCGAAATCAAATCACAGCATAACCCCAACGACAACCTGGCCACCAAGCCGGAATGGGGCAGAAAGATGGATAAGAACTGGAAAAGCCAGATTCGCGATTATATGCGCTCTCTCGCCGCGGTGGATGAAAGTCTTGGGCGTGTTCTTGAAACACTCGAAGCTGAAAATATACTGGACGATACTGCGATTGTCTTTGCAGGTGATAACGGCTATTTCCACGGTGAGCACGGCGGCATGTGGGACAAGCGTGCTGCGTACGAACCATCCATACGTATTCCACTGCTTATGAGATATCCGCCCCTTGCCGGGGCCGGGAGCAGGTGTGATGCGATGGTTCTAAATATGGACGTTGCCCCGACACTACTGGAGTTAGCCGGAGTCAGCGTGCCCGGTACAATGCAGGGGCAAAGCTGACTGAATGTTCTAAAGGGCCGGCCGGGCCGAGAGAGCTTTCTCTACGAATATTTTCAAGCGGTGGACCGCAGATTCAAAAGGCCCACTGTTCTGGCCGTGCGGACGAAACGGTGGAAGTACGCTACTTATCCTCTATCTGACAAACTGACCGACGAACTGTATGATATGGAGAACGACCCGGAAGAGCTTGACAATCTG
>JBDRTM010000127.1:0-4591 GCA_043824065.1 Planctomycetota bacterium
GTGTTGAGATGCTGAAAGTACAGCACTGCGGCGCGTATATAATTCGACCAGGTAACTGATGTCTCGTGTTTGCGTTTTTCAAACTCATTGTGACACCACGTATCCCAGTCCCGGATTTTCTCCCCGCTCGGCAGACAGTCACTAATGCAGAATTGCTCATCGGGAAACTGACTCGACTCGACATTTTTTGCCAGTACCCGGTCGTCATCACGCGGCTCGACTACCAGCCACATTTGTTTGACACAGACGGGATTTACCGACCCGCCGCGGTGGTCGATATGAGTGCCAACCAGGTTAACACGACCGGCTGAGCGTACTATGATAACCCCCCTGTCTTCTTGTCGAAGACAAGCAGGGGGGCGGTCTGCGTCATATCTGTCGGCAAATGCTTCAAGGCTGCGCAAACACATCTGGGCCGCTTCTTTCTTCAAATCCTCATTATGGCCGTAGATTTGGTCCAGCCTGTTGTCAAATGCACTGTTTGCCTCTTTAATCAGAGCAATCCAATCGCCGACCGGTCGTTGGCCGCTGATTTCAACAGACATAAGTTTTCGTCCTCTATGATGCCCCTGCTTTCGCAGGGGCAAGCTTGCCCCCGTGTAAACGGGGGTTGTTCAATACATGCAAATAATAAACTTTATTCAAACTGACCGATTTTTGCTGTCATGCTGAGCAAAGCGAAGCATCTGGCCTACAAATGAGAATAATGTACACCTGTGCAGAGAGAGATTCTTCACCCTTCGGCTACGCTCAGGGCACGCTTCTTTCGTTCAGAATGACAAGCTGTCTTATGTTATTGTTAATATGGTACTTATGGTTATTTTTGTAATCAAAACGGTCAGTTTGAGAAACTTTACCTGGCTGAGTACGCCGTATCGCCATTGATTATAGTCAACTCGACGGTTACCTTGTAATTTCCCGGCGAGCCGGTGATATCAAGCACGCACAAATCAGCCTTTGCCCCGTCAACGACCGAACCGTAGCCTTCCTTTTCCAGGCCGGTTAGTTTGCACGCATTGGTAGAGAATATTTTTGAGGTTGCCACTAAGGCTTTTTCCAATTCCATCGCCTCGTGCCGGCGGTTCCAGATGCCCTGCATATCCGTGGTGAGCCAATTGAGCAGGTTGGTAAATCCGCGGTCCATCGTCAAATTGCTGCTGAAGAGCACGCCGGGCTTGCCGACGGCTTGAAAGTAATCGCCGTTTTCGCTGATGGCGCCACGGACACCACCGCTCGTGAACTGCCTGATGTCCGAACCTGCTGCGAACAGGCAGTCTGTTACTCCAACTATCCTATCCGTACCTTTGCGCCTCAGGATGTCTCTTACGTAGGCGGGGTTGACATGGCAACCGTCAAGAATTTGCTCGGCATAAAGCTCATCGGACTTCAGCACTGCTTCAATCGCTCCTCCGCCGTGGAATGGCTTGTACGAACCACCCGTTGGGCCATTGGTAAAGTGGATGAAGTACTTAAGGCCAGCTCCGGCTGCTTCGGCAATCTGCTCACAGGTTGCGCTGCTGTGCCCGGCTCCTACCACGATGCCCTTATTGGTGAGATATTCGGTCAGCTCACAACTGGCTCGGCCAAAATCCGGCACCACATTTGCCAGCTTGATGGTCCCTTTGTCCTGGATTCTGTCGAAGGAGCCGGTGACAAATTCAAGAACGTCGTCCGGATTTTGGGCGCCGGCCATCTGAGGGTTAATGAAACTGCCTTCTAAAAGTCCGCCTAAAATCCTGGCGCCCCGTTGAGTTTCCGGCTTATTTAGATAATGATACAGTTGAGCAAAACAATTCTTGAGATTCTCAATTGGGCTGGCCCAGGTTCCAACGTAAAAACCTGTAACACCGAACCTAACGAGGGTCTTACTTAGCATACTCAAGCCATATTCATAAGCAGACGGGCTATTATCAAAGGTCCTGGATTTTGGGTCATAAAGGCCGGTGGTGAATTCAAAGAGGTTGTAACCGTGAAAATGTATGTCAACAAATCCCGGCACGACATATTTGCCGGTGATGTCCATAACCCCTGCTTTGGGTTCCCGCAAGGCGGGGTCCCTCGCAGGGGCAAGCCTGTCCCCGCAGAAGCGGGGATGGGTCTTGTCGCTGACAAACTCAATCCTGCCGTTGCGCAGGACAATATCGCTGCGCATCAGACGCTGCGGCGTTACCAGAAAGCCATTTTTAAGCAGAACTGTTTTCATATTTATCTGTGTTAATCAACTTCAATCTGTGGTTACGCCGGCGGCTTGCCCGCAGCCCCGTCTTGCGACGGGAGTCGCTGGGGCTTGTAAGGACTTCGCTCGATGACACCATGCTCAAGCGGCTTGTTCTTTAGTATCTCATTAGGGCCATAAAAGCCTTTTGAAATCCGGGCCAGAGGATATGTAATGGTGTACGGTTTTAAGAACGTACCAGGGTCGGAAACACAATTGCATCCGACCTGGCTGTAGTCACCCATACAGATTCCCATTTTGGGATTGCCAATGTCATAAGCTCTTCCGTTGCAGCGAATGACCAGAGGTTTTCGCTTATGTTTTTCCACCAGGCCTGCAAAAATACCGAGGTTTGCGGTCGTTGCCTGGTTGCCGAAATGCGTCATATAGCCGCAGAGTGAATCACCGAGATAAGACGGGTGGGGGAAGTTGGCCTTATCCATCAAGACACAATTCTTGATTTCGCCGCGGATTACGCAGCCATTGCCGATAATACAGTCGCCGCGGAGGTAAGCGCCCTGGCGCAGCTCGGTTTCTTTGCCAATGATGACCGGGCCTTTGATGCCAACCCCGGGTTCTATGGTAGTTTCGGCGCCGATATATATACTGCCCTTTTCAAGGTAGATATCGGCGCCGATGACTCTTGCGTCTTTGCCAACGTAGATACTATACCTTATGTCGTCCTTTTGGCTGGGACCCCGCAAGGCGGGAACCCTGCCGATAATCCGGGCCGGTTCAAAGACCACACCGTCTTCAAGCAGAACTTCGAAATTACCAATAGTATGGGTGGGCTTAGGCGTTTTGTTCTTGAAGGCCCTTGCAGCCGAACGCTTCTTAGCGATTGTATCAGCGAGCCATTTTGCAGCGTATTCGTCGATACCGAGTATTGCTGCATAAACAGAATCAGCCTGTTCAAGAAGCACCTGGTGTTCGAATGAGTGAGTATTAAAGTCAAAATATGTCTCCGCCCGAAGGTCGGCAGGAATATCTTCTTTTCTTAAACTTTGCAGTTTTATTACTTCATCCGCCATTATGTTATTCCTCTCAAATCTAAAATCATAATACACCCATCTTTTCTCTGCAGTCAGCTATTGCGGAAATGACCTGCTGGTGCAGGGCCTGATTAGTCGTGGCGAGCACATTCCAGACGGTCTGTTCCTCGGCGACGAATTCAACGGGATTGCCGTCGAAATCGGTTACGACTGCGCCGGCCTGCCGGGCGATATAAATCCCCGAAAATACGTCGACGAAGGGCTGCTGACGAGCGAAATAGCAGTCTATTTTACCCTCGGCGACATCAACAAATCCATACGGGCCGCCGTTGGGATTGATAAATTTGAATGGTTTTAACAAATCGCGATACTCATCGACCAGCGGCATAAGGAATTTCGCGGGCTTCATAACGTATGATTCGATGCTGGCACCTTCCATTTTGGTAACGTCAGGCCGGCCCATAGACTCACGATACTTTTTGTCCAATTTTACCCTGTGAAGCAGCCGGTCTCCATCAAGCTCGGCAATAAAAGCACCCCCTTCGTTCGCAAAGGCTATTACTCGCGGGAAACAGTCGCCAACGGCACAGCATACGGGTTTCAAATCAGCGTTAAACAAGGCCAATGAGCTATACCAGAAAGCAGGTATTCCATGCTTGAAAAGGTAACTGCCGTCAAAAGGGTCGCAGACGACAAAGTGCTTTTCTGCTTTTGCTTCCGGGTTTATCTCAACTCTGCCGGCCTCTTCAGAAAGAAACGTCAAGGGCGTGCCTAACTCTTCGAGGCGCTTCCAATAGCCGTTCTCAACGTCCTTATCGACTTTGAGGATGTCGGGGTCCCAGCTTTTGTACTCGCCGAGCCTTTTTTCGACCGTTTCGCCGCCGATGTTCTGGTCAGACAATCTCTTAACCGTATCAAGTGCTTCAGCGACACAGGCGAGATTAAAAGCGGTCAGCTCGCCTTCTGATTTCCAGTTTTTTAGCCTTCTTGCAAAGATTTCGTCCTGCATTAAATTAGACCTCCAAAAAAATTAATACTACTACGTCATCTAATAGAGTAAATGGCACTTTTCTATGTAAAATCCTAAGCACGAAAAAGGGAAAGCACGAAGCACGAAATTCGAAATACGAAACAAATTCAAAATTCTAATGTTCAAATTTTCAAAACTGACAGTATTACTGTCATTCTGTCCGAAGGACTCCGTCGTAAGGCGTCCCCAAGCGGACTTACGGAGAGCGAAGCGAAGAATCTCATCATTCGCAGGCCAGATCCCTTCGGCAAGCTCAGGGCAGGCTCTTCGGCTTCGCCTCAGGATGACACTAAGTGTCATTTTGGTCACGCCTGTTAGAAGCGTGCGTATCCGCATTAGAAATTGTTTCGAATT